>NZ_JBIAXP010000015.1:0-235790 GCF_042896795.1 Kitasatospora sp. NPDC001261 | reverse complement strand
GCTTCCTACGCCCCTGCGGCTTCCGCTCCCCGCGGATCTCGAAGTCCATCGCACCCCTTGAGCTGAGGTGTTGCGACGACCGTTAGAACCCAAGGTGGTGGGAGCGGGGCTTCGTCCGTGTCCGTGCGGCCGGTCCGCTACGGCTTCGACGCGTCGTCCGCCGCCCGGGCCGCCGCCGGGACCGGGGCCTGGGCCGGAACGGGCTCGGCCACCCGGTCGGCGGGTGCGGCCTGTTCGGCGGCCGGGGCCGGGGAGGGGGCGATCACCACGCCGGTCGCCCCGGCCGTCACCGCGGCGACCTCCTCCTTGACCTTGATCCCGGCCCCGTCGAAGGCCACCTTCAGCCGCTGGCGCAGTGCCCGGGAGACGGAGGCGGCCTTGCCCGGGGCGGTCCTGGCCTCGACCCGCAGCACCACCGAGTCCGAGGCGACCGACTCCACGCCCAGGATCGACACCGGAGCCCAGATCAGCTCGTCGTACGGGGCCTCCTTGGCCATCTCCTCGGCCGTCGCCAGGATCAGGTCCTCGACCCGGATCAGGTCCTCCTTGTACCCGACCTGGACGTCCACCGAGGCGGTCGCCCAGCCCTGGCTCATGTTGGCGATCCGCTTCACCTCGCCGTTGCGGATGTACCAGATCTCGCCGTTCCCGCCGCGCAGCTTGGTGACCCGCAGGCCGACCTCCAGCACCGTGCCGGTGGCGACACCGGTGTCGATCTCGTCGCCGACGCCGTACTGGTCCTCCATGATCATGAAGACCCCGGAGAGGAAGTCGGTGACCAGGTTCCGGGCGCCGAAACCGATCGCCACACCGGCCACACCGGCGCTCGCCAGCAGCGGCGCCAGGTTCACGCCCAGCGCGGAGAGCACCATCAGCGCCGCCGTGCCCAGGATGCTGAAGGAGGCGACGCTGCGCAGCACCGAGCCGATCGCCTCCGAGCGCTGCTGGCGCCGTTCGGTGTTCACCACCCCGGTGTTGGCCAGCAGCCCGCCCAGCCGGCTCTCCTCCTGGTGCTCGGAGGTGCGCGCCATCCGTCCTATCAGCTGGGTGATGAGCTTGCGCACGACGGCCCGGAGCACCAGCGCGAGCACGATGATGAAGACGATCCGCAGCCCGGAGGCCACCCAGCCCTGCCAGTGGGTGTCGAACCAGCTGGCGGCCTGCCGGGTGGTGTCCGAGACCTCCTGCGCGCTGGTCGGGATCCGCAGGTCGAGCTCGGGCAGCTGCGCGGTGGGGCTGGGGGCCGGGGTCGGGTTGGCGAGCGTCGAGGACGCGTCGGACGGACCGGTGGCACCGGAGCTGAACACGTGCGGACCTTCCTGGCTGGGGTGCGTGGTGGGCCCGCACCGCCGGCAAGCGGCCCGCGGACCGTGGGCGTCAGCCTATCCGCCGCCACGGGCTGACCCGGACACGCCGGAACCCCGCACGGGCGTGCCCAAGGGCGTACGGAGCGTGTCGAACGCCCCGTCAACGCCCCCGTACGCTCCCCCCGAACCGGGGCTCCGGGGCCGTCCGGGGCAGGAGGGGCGCTGCTCCGGACGGCCGAACCGTGCCCCCGGCGGGCGACCCGCCGGAGTCACCGGGACCCGTCGCACCGCCACCCGGGTGCAACCCGACCTTCCCCCGGGCATACCGGCTATGACAGAGACCACACCCGGAGTTCGCGTCAGGTCCGTTACACAGGAGTGGTGGCGCCGTACAAAGGCGTAAGGCGACACTGGGGGAGATCGCGCACGAGTGGCGCGATCCAACCGCTCGTCCCGGCGCGAGCCACGCGCCGCAGGCGTCCAAGGAGGCATCCGTGCCGCATGTCCTGGTCCTCAACGCGTCCTACGAGCCACTCGGCGTCGTATCGATGCGCCGCGCACTCATCCTGGTCCTCAACCACAAGGCGGTCAGCCTGGAGGACTCGGAAGTCACTCTGCACAGCGCCACCAGCGCCCTTCCGGCGCCGTCCGTCGTCCGTCTGACCCGCTTCGTCCGGGTCCCGTTCTGCGGGCCCGTCCCGCTCACCCGCCGGGCCCTGTTCGCCCGCGACCACGGCCGCTGCGTCTACTGCGGGGCCGCCGCCACCAGCGTCGACCACGTCATCCCGCGCAGCCGCGGTGGCCAGCACCGGTGGGACAACGTGGTGGCGGCCTGCCGCCGCTGCAACCACACCAAGGCCGACCGCCACCTCACCGAGCTCGGCTGGCGGATGAAACGACCACCCGCGCCGCCCAGCGGCCTGGCCTGGCGCATCATCGGCACCGGGATCAAGGACCCGCGATGGCGGCCCTACCTGGAGCCCTACGGCGGCGCGGACCAGCTGCGCGCCCCGCAGTGGGGCGAGTACGAGCACCACGACCGCACCGAGCAGCCGGTCCACCCGGTCCCGCTCGGCCGGGCCCACTCGGGCCACCCCGCCCCCGTCCGCCGCGGTGAGCAGCCCGAACCGCTCTCCGCCTGACCACAGCTCCACAAGGGCCCGCCCGTCACACCGTCGGTACGCGCCTCATGGGCCGCCGAGCCCCCCGCACCGGGGAGCCGGCGGCCCGCCGCGTTTCCGCCCACCCGTGACCGGGCCCGGCGACGGCCACCACGGCTACGGCCACGGCCACGGCTACGGCTTGGGCGCGGTCCCGCCCGCCGCCGCCGGAGGTGTCGCCGGCGTCCCGGGCGCGCCGCCGGGCTGGCCGGTCTGGCCGCCGCCCTGGCCGGCCGGGGGCTGCGGTGCGGCCGGCGGGGTCACCGCGTACAGCTCGACGCCCCACAGCGAGTAGCCGTACTTGGTCGCCCGCGCCACGCCCTGCACCCGGAGGTACCGGACGTTGGGCGCGTCGAAGCGCACCGTCTCGTCGCCGCCCTTGCCGTTGTCCACCGTCGCGGCGTCGGTCCAGGTGTTCCCGTCCGCCGAGACCTGGATCTTGTACGAGGCGGCGTACGCGGCCTGCCAGTGCAGCACCGCCGAGCCCAGCCTGGTCGCCTGCGGCAGCTCCAGCCGCACCCAGGCGTCGTCCTTGGCCGGGGAGGACCAGCGGGTCTTCGGGTCGCCGTCGGTGACCGCCGAGGCCGGGAAGTTCGCCGTCTCGTCGCCCGAGGAGGCGGCCTTGGCGCCGAGCGCCAGGTCCGGGCCGCCGGTGGGGGGCACCACGTGCACCTGGAGCACCTGCCGGACGGTGGTGCCGCCGGCCACGAACTGCACCGGCACCCGGTACGTCCCGGACGGCGTCTCCGCGGTGGCGCTGACCAGCAGCGGCACGCCCACCCGGCCGCCGCGCGGCACGGTCACCGGGCCGGCCGGGGCCACGGTCAGGCCCTTGGCGGCGGGCGGCACCTCGGTGCGCAGCTCGCCGGTGGTGCCCTCGGGGCGGCCGGCCTCCACGGTGGCCCGGGCGGTCACGGGCGCGGAGGCGCCGGTGACCACGTCCAGGGCCGGGTCGGAGAGGCTGAGCCGGGCCGCCGGGGCGTCCGCGTACCAGGGGATCACCTGGTTGACCACCGGAGGGTCGCCGCCGGGCTTCCAGGTCAGCCGGAACGCGTCGGCGGGCTGGCCGCCGGCCGACAGCTCGTTGTAGCCGGGCTGCACGGTGCCGATGTCGGCCCAGGTGCCGTCGGCCCGGCGCACCGCGAGGGTGGCGGTGGCGCGCACGGCCGGGTCGGTCAGCACGGTGAGCCGGTCCAGCGGGCGGGCCGCGCCGAGCTCGACGGTGAGCGGCTCGTCCATCGCGGTCGGTGCCTTGGCGGCCCGGTACGCGGTGTCCGGGTTGCCGTCCAGCACGGCGGCGGCGGAGGAGCCGGGCACCGCGTCGGGGCCGCCGCTGACGCTGGCCGGGGAATCGTCCGGGGCGGTGACGGTGAACTCGCGCACCGCGACGGCGGTCTTCTGCGCGGCGGTGGCCCGCAGCCGCACCGCCCGGACCACGGTGCCCGGCGGGAGCTGGGCGCTGACCGTCTTCTGGTTCTTGACGGTGGCGAGCTGCTTCCAGCCGCCCTCGCCGGTGGAGTACTCCAGCACGCCGTCGCGGATGTAGTCGTCGGCGGCGGTCCGGGCGTCCGGGCCGTTGCCCCAACCGCCCATCAGCACGGTCACGCCGCTGACCGGGCGGCCCGCGCCGAGGTCCAGGCCGACGGCGTCGCCGGGCTGCGGGGGAGCGGAGCTCCAGTAGAAGGTGTCGGCCACGCCGTCGGTCATCAGCGCGGGCAGGTGGTCCTGGGCGGTGCCCAGGGTGGTGGTCGGGGTGGCGGCGCCGCCACCCACGCCCGACCAGTTGTCGGCGGCGCGCACGGCACGGTCCAGGAACGGGCCGAGCACCCCGGCGCCGACGGTGGCCGGGGCCCGGTCCAGCTGCTCGCGCAGCCGGTTGAGCTCGACCCGGGCCTTCCAGGCCGCCGCGCCGTCGCCGCCGTGCTGCGCCAGCAGCATGTCGAGGGCGGACTGCCCGGCCAGCCCGTAGTCGCGCAGCGGGCCCAGCCAGGGCGCGGCCTCGCCGGCCAGCTGGGTGGTGGCCGGGGTGCCGGCCAGGGTCTGCTGGGCGGTGGCCATGGTGGCGAAGGCGTCCCGCAGCGGGGCGGCGGCCTCGATCAGCCGGGCGAGGTCGGGGGCGGCGCCGGAGGTCGGCTCGGCGGCCGCCCAGAACCGGTCCAGCAGCGGTGCCAGGTAGCCGGACTCCTGCTTGGACAGCGGCGAGGAGGTGCTGTTCCCGGCCAGCGCGGTGACGGCGGACAGCGCCGTCCCGACGGGCGTCGGGGCCGCGCCGGTCGGCCCGGCCAGCGAGCGCACGGCGGCCTGCCAGGACTCGTCCGGCTTGTACCCGGCCGGGTTCCAGGCGAAGTCGCCGGCCGTCGACACGGCGATCCGGGAGGCCACCGGCTGCTGCATCGCGCCGGTCAGCAGCGCCGCCGAGCGGGTGGCCACCTCCGGGTCGCGCCCGGTGTAGGCGCCGAGGAAGAGCCGGTCCGGGGTGGCGTCGTTGACCGGGTAGTTGTCCATGGTGAGCAGCGGGTGCCCGTACAGCCCGGCGGTGTCCGAGGCCTGGGCGCCGGTGATCTTCTCCGGGATCACCCCGACCCCGCTCCAGGCCACCTGCACGCCCTCCGGCAGGGCCGCCGCCAGCGCCTTGCGGTACGGGGTGGAGCCCTGCTGGTGGTACTCGGTGGGGACGACGGACAGCGGCGCCAGGCCCGGGTTCCTCGCGATCAGCCGGTCCTGCACCTTCTTCACCAGCTCGGCCTGGGCCTTGGCGGCCGCAGCGGGTCCGGTGCCGTACTCGTCGCGGTCGTCGCCGCAGTGCCACTCGTCGTAGCTGACGTCCAGGAACTGCAGCTGGAAGGCGGTGAAGCCGAGCTTGCGCAGCCCGTCCAGCTTGTTCACCAGGGCGTCCACGTCCTTGCCGGAGCTGAAGCAGAGGGACTGCCCCGGGTCGATCGCGTAGCCGAGCGCGACGTGGTTCTGCCGTGCCCGGAAGCCCAGTTCGCGCAGCTCCTCGGCCTGGGCCGCGGGGTAGGCGGTGCGCCAGCGGGAGAGCCGGTACGGGTCGTCACCGGGCGCGTAGAGGTAGAAGTTCTGCTTGGAGCGGCCCAGGAAGTCGACCTGCTCCAGCCGCTGCTGCGCGGTCCACGGGGTGCCGTAGAAGCCCTCCGTGACGCCGCGCACCGGGGCGCCGGTCGGCCAGTCCCGCAGCGTGATCCCGGGCAGGCCGAGCCCGGCCGCACCCGGCGCCTGCCCCTGCCCGGCCGGTACGGCGGCGAGCAGCTGACGCAGGCTCTGCGCGGCGTAGAAGGTGCCGGTGGCGTCCACGCCGGCCAGCACCACGGCGCCGTACGTCCCGCCGCCCTGGGCGGGCAGCTGACCGGCCGACAGCACGTACCCGCCGGCCGGCATCCCCGCGGTCGTCGGCCCGGCGCCGTCCTTGCCGCCCGCGGCGGCGGACAGCTGCCGCAGCACCCGGTCCACCTCGCCGCCGGCGCCCTCGGCGGGCCCGCCGACGTACACCACCAGCGTCCCGGCGGTCGGCGTCCCGCCGTCCGGACGCGGCGTCACCTCGCCCGCCCCGGCGACCTCCAGCACCTCCTGGACGGCCCGCACCGCGCCGATGTCCGCCTTGGGCGCGCTCACCAGCGTCACGGCGGACGGCACCGCGACGGGCTTGCCCGCCACGGTCTGCTGCTGCGGCTTCGGGAACACCTTCGGGTCGGTCACGCTGCCCAGCGGCGTCTGCGGCGCGGTGCTCACCACGTCCGAGGCCGTCGAGGCGGCCGTGGCCGCCGCGTACGCCGCCGACGGCAGCGAACCGGCCAGCAGCCCGCCGACCACCGCCGCGGCCGCGACCCCGGCCGCGATCTGCATCGCCCGCCGCCCCGGCCGCCCGGCCCGGTCCGCCCGGTCCGCGCGCTCCTCGCGCACCGACGCCAACAGCGGCTCGGTGCCCTTGAGATCGGCGATCAGCCGGTCCGCCGTCCGCGGCGCCAACTGACGGCACGTCCGCGCCGTGGCCCGCCGCGCCGCCTCCGCCGCGGGGTGCTGCAGCACCTCCCGCAACGCCGGACTCTGCTCCAGTTGCGACCTGAGCCGCCGCCCGGCCGCTACGGACACTCGGGCTTGCACAGGAGCCTCCTCGCCAGGCCACGACCACATCGTCCGCAACCCCACCAGCTGGCCGATCCGGTGTCAACGCCGCCGACTGCTATGACCGTTTTGCGCCATTTCATTGCATGTCGGACCAGCCCGGAAACACCCGCGAGCGCCGGGCTTCACGGCACATCCCGGGCGGCGGCCGTCCCCAGCCTGTACGGTCGGCCCCCGCGCTGACCCCCCGTCGCCTGCCACCGCGGCCCAGCTCCAGACCCGGAGCGGCTGAAGGACGGCGAGGTCCTCACCTATGGACAAGGAGGGCGGCGACACGACCACGGCGAACGCCGACACCTTCCACACCGACGCCCTGAAGTCCTGCCGACCCGCCCCCGCCCCGAGGGCCCGCCCGCCGGCGTCGTGTCGCGCTGGGTGATCGTGGTGTCACGCGGGTAGGACTGTGGCTGTCCTGAACGGGCGTTGCCGAGACATCGCAGGAGCCGCGAGTGGCCGCTTACCACGACAGTGACGGAGCCGAGCAGGTACCGGCGCAGGATGCCCCGCCGCCGCCCGCCGAACTGGTGGCGCTGGCGCGGGCGTACGGGGTGGACGTCCGGTACCCGGGGCCGGGCGGGCAGGCGGTGGGGGCGCGGACGCTGGTGGCGGTGCTGGGGGCGATGGGGGTGGCGGCCGGGTCGCCGCAGGAGGTGGGGGAGGCGCTGGAGCGTCACCGGGCCGGGCAGCGGGCCCGGTTGCTGCCGCCGTGCGTGGTGGTCCGGCAGGGGCGGCGGACGGCGCTGGACGTGCCGGCGGACGCCCGGTTGCGGGTGGAGCTGGAGGACGGGGGGAGTTGGGAGCTGCCCCGGGGGCACTCGCACTGGGTGCCGGGGGACCTGCCGCTGGGGCGCCACGTGCTCACGGCGGAAACCGGCACGAGGACCGCGCGGGCCGCGCTGGTGGTCGCCCCCGAGCGGCTGCCGCAACTCCCGGGCCGCAGCTGGGGGTTCCTCGCCCAGCTGTACTCCGTGCTCTCCGAGCGCTCGTGGGGCATGGGCGACCTCGGGGACCTCGTCGAGCTGGCCCGGTGGGCGGGGGCCGGCCTCGGCGCGGGCTTCGTGCAGATCAACCCGCTGCACCAGGCGCTGCCCGGCGCCCCCTCCGACCCGTCCCCGTACCGCCCGTCCTCGCGCCGCTTCGCCGACCCGGTGCACCTGCGGATCGAGGCCGTCCCCGAGTACGCCTACCTGACCGGCGCCGGGCGCGAGCAGGCCGAGGAGCTGACCCGGCGGGCCGCCCGGCTGCGCGACGAGGTGCTGGTCCACGACGCCCTGATCGACCGGGACGCCGTCTGGCAGCTCAAGCGCGAGGCCCTGGAGCTGCTGCACGAGGTACCGCGCGGCCCCGGGCGGCAGGCCGAGTACGACGCGTACCGGCTCCGCGAGGGCGAGTGGCTGTACCGGCACGCGCTGTGGAACGCCCTGGCCGAGGAGCACGGCACCGACTGGCACCACTGGCCGAAGGGGCTGCGTCACCCGGACGGCCCACAGGTCGAGCACGCCGCCAAGGAGCTGGAGGAGCGGGTCGAGTTCCACCGCTGGCTCGCCTGGCAGGTCGACCAGCAGCTCGCCCACGCCCAGCGGGCGGCCCGCGAGGCGGGCATGCCGGTCGGCCTGATCCACGACCTGGCCGTCGGCGTCCACCCGGACGGCGCGGACGCCTGGGCGCTGCGGGACGTGCTGGCCGGCGGCATCTCGGTCGGCGCCCCGCCGGACGCCTTCAACGCCCACGGCCAGGACTGGGGCCTGCCGCCCTGGCGTCCGGACGCGCTCGCCGAGGCCGGCTACGCCCCGTACGCGGAGCTGCTGCGGGCCACCGCCCGGCACGCGGGGGCCCTGCGGATCGACCACGTGATGGGCCTGTTCCGGCTCTGGTGGGTGCCGCAGGGGCACCCGCCGACCGAGGGCGCGTACGTGCGCTACGACGCCGAGGCGATGCTCGGCGTGCTGGCGCTGGAGGCGCACCGGGCCGGGACGGCGGTGATCGGCGAGGACCTCGGCACGGTGGAGCCGGGGGTGCGGGAGGAGCTGGCGGCGCGCGGGGTGCTCGGCACGTCCGTGCTCTGGTTCGAGCGGGACTGGCGGGGCGACGGCGCGATCCTCGGCCCGGACCGCTGGCGGTCCGGCTGCCTGGCCACCCTCACCACCCACGACCTGCCCAGCACCGCGGCCCGGCTCTCCGGCGAGCACGTCGAGCTGCGGCACCGGCTGGGCCTGCTGGCCCGGCCGCTGGGGGAGGAGCAGGGGCAGGCGGCGGCGGAGCTGGCGGACTGGCGGGCCGAGCTGGGCCGGCTCGGGCTGCTGGCCGAGGGCGAGCCGCTGACGATGCCGGTGCTGTACCGCTTCCTGCGGGCCACCCCGGCGGAGCTGGTCGGGGTCTGGCTGCCGGACCTGGTCGGGGACCCGCGCCCGCAGAACCTGCCCGGCACCTGGGACCAGTACCCGAACTGGCGCCTGCCGGTCGCGGACGGCTCCGGCGACCCGGTCACCCTCGAACGGCTGGCCACCGCCCCCGCCGCAGGCCTGCTCGCCCGGCTTCTGGCCCCGCGCGGTTCCGCCGGGTCGGCCCCGAGGCACGTCCTCCCGTCCCGCCCGACCGACCCCGACGAGCGCGCCCCCGTAAGCGGCGGGTAAGTTGGAAACGTGGACAAGAGGAACGCTTTGCGAGCCGGCGCGGTCTCCGCAACGGTCACGCTGATGATGCTGCTGTCGTCGCCCGCCATGGCCTTCACCAGGGACGACGGTGATGACCCCGGTTCCGGCCTGAGCGTGGGCCAGACCCTCGGCCTGTACGTGTTTCTCCCGCTGGTCGCCTTCGCGGTGATCGCCGGTCTGGCGGGCCTGCCCTACGGCAAGGGCAAGAAGAAGTAACACCCGCGCAGACGTCCCCAGGACTCGCACGACCCGCAGGGCCCGCAGGTCCCGTACGACCTGCACGGCCCGCACCACCCGCAAGGCCCGCAAGACCCCGAAGGGGCGCCGGACGATCCCGTCCGGCGCCCCTTCGCGGTTGCGAGGAGACCGTCAGCGGCCGCCCGCCGCACGGTCGGCCGCCTGGGCCTTGAGCGCGCGCTCGACGCCCGCCCGGGCCTCGACGACCTGGCGCCGCAGCGCCGGGGCCGGCTCGGCCGAGGCCAGCCACGCGTCGGTGGCCTCCAGGGTCGCGGCCGTCACCTGGAGGGCCGGGTACAGCCCGACGATGATCTGCTGCGAGATCTCGTGGCTGCGGGTCTCCCAGACGCCCTTGACCGCCGCGAAGTACTTCGCCGCGTACGGCGCGAGCAGCTCACGCTGGTCGGACTGCTGGAAGCCGGCGATGACGGCCTCCTGCACATAGTTCGTCAGCTTGTCGGACTCCACCACCGACGCCCAGGCCTCCGCCTTGGCCCCGGCGGTCGGCCGGGCGGCGCGGCAGGTGGCCGCGTGCTCCTGGCCGGCCGCGGTGTTGTCCCGCTCCAGCTCGGCGGCGATGGCGGCCTCGTCGGCCCGGCCGGTGGCGGCGAGGCGCACCAGCAGGGTCCAGCGCAGCTCGGTGTCCACCGCGAGGCCCTTGATCTCGACCGAGCCGTCCAGCAGCCCGGCGAGCAGGCCCAGCTGACCGTCGGTACGGGCGACCGAGGCGAGGGCGCGGGCCCAGGCCAGCTGGTGGTCGCTGCCGGGCTCGGCGGCGCGCAGGTGCTCCTCCGCGGCGGCGGCCCAGCGGTCGAGGCCCTGCTCGCGCCACTGCGGGTCGGTGTAGGCGTCGAGGGCGAGCTTGACCTGGCGGTGCACGGACTGCACCACGCCGATGTCGCTCTCGCGCCCGATGCCGGACAGCGCCAGCGCCAGGTAGTCGCGGGCGGCCAGCTCGCCGTCGCGGGTCATGTCCCAGGCGGAGGCCCAGCACAGCGCGCGCGGCAGCGACTCGGTGAAGCCGCCGAGGTGCTCGGTGACGACGGCCAGCGAGTCCTCGTCCAGCCGGATCTTGGCGTACGAGAGGTCGTCGTCGTTCAGCAGCACGACGGCCGGGCGGTGCCGGCCGACCAGCTCGGGCACCTCGGTGCGCGGGCCGTCGACGTCCAGCTCGATCCGGTCGGTGCGCACCAGCGCGTCGCCGTTCAGCTCGTACAGGCCGATCGCGATGCGGTGCGGCCGCAGCACGGCCTCGCCCTTGGCGCCGGCGGGCAGCGCGGGGGCCTCCTGGAGCACCGCGAAGGACTCGATCTCGCCGTCGGTGTTGAGCACGATCGAGGGCCGCAGCACGTTGATGCCGGCGGTCTCCAGCCAGGCCTTGGACCAGGCCTTGAGGTCGCGGCCGCTGGCCTCCTCCAGGGCGCCGAGCAGGTCGCTGAGCCGGGTGTTGCCCCAGGCGTGGCGCTTGAAGTACGCCTGCACGCCCTGGAAGAAGGCGTCCTGGCCGACGTACGCCACCAGCTGCTTGAGCACCGAGGCGCCCTTGGCGTAGGTGATGCCGTCGAAGTTGACCTGGACGTCCTCCAGGTCGTTGATGTCCGCCATGATCGGGTGGGTGGACGGCAGCTGGTCCTGCCGGTACGCCCAGGTCTTCATCTGGTTGGCGAAGGTGGTCCAGGAGTGCGGCCACTTGGAGCCCGGGGCCTCGGCCTGGCAGACCGCCTCGGCGTAGGTCGCGAAGGACTCGTTGAGCCAGAGGTCGTTCCACCACTCCATGGTGACGAGGTCGCCGAACCACATGTGGGCGAGCTCGTGCAGGATCGTCGCGGCACGGGCCTCGTACGCGGCGTCGGTGACCTTGGAGCGGAACACGTACTGGTCGCGCAGGGTGACGGCGCCCGCGTTCTCCATCGCGCCGGCGTTGAACTCCGGGACGAAGAGCTGGTCGTACTTGGCGAACGGGTACGGGAAGTCGAACTTCTCCTGGAAGTAGTCGAAGCCCTGCTTGGTGACCTCGAAGACGGCCTCCGGGTCCAGGAACTCGCGCAGCGAGGGCCGGCAGTAGACGCCCAGCGGCACCTTCTGCTCGCCGTTCTCGTAGGTGTCGAAGACCCCGACGTACGGGCCGGCGACGAGCGCGGTGATGTAGGTGGAGATCCGGCCGGTGGGCTCGAACGTCCAGACCCGGGTGTCGCCCTCGCCGACCGGCTCCGGGGTCGGCGAGTTGGAGACCACGACCCAGCCCTCCGGCGCGGTCACGGTGAACGCGAACGCGGCCTTCAGGTCGGGCTGCTCGAAGTTGGCGAAGACCCGGCGGGCGTCCGGCACCTCGAACTGGGTGTACAGGTAGGTCTCGCCGTCGACCGGGTCGACGAACCGGTGCAGGCCCTCACCGGTGTTGGTGTACTCGCAGTTCGCGACGACCCGCAGCTCGTTCTCGGCGGCGAGGCCCGGCAGCGGGATGCGGCTGTCGGCGAAGGTCGCCGGGTCGAGCCGCACGCCGTTGAGGGTGATCTCCTCGACGCTCGGGGCGACGAGGTCGATGAAGGTCTCCGCCCCCGGGGTGGTGGCGGTGAACCGGACCACGGTGGTGGACCGGAAGGTACCGCCCTCGCGGGCCGAACCGAGGTCGAGCTCGATGTCGTACGCGTCCACGTGGAGGAGGTCGGCCCGGGTGCGGGCCTCCTCACGGGTCAGGTTTGTGCCGGGCACTCGCTGCACTCCTTTGTCAGACTGATGGTCCGAATCCTCGCACGTCCAACGGACGGGGCGGCCGAAAAATCACAGGCGGGGCGGGCCCGGGCGATCAGCCCGTGCCCACCCCGCCCGTGTCGGTCGCCGCGCGGCCCGCGACGAGGGGTCACGCCCCCGGGATCAGCCCCGGAGGCGCCCCGGCGTCACTTCTTCCACTTGGTCAGCGGACCGTCGCTGGCGCTGTAGCGGCGGAACGCGTAGACGGCGGCGCCGTCGTCCGAGACCAGGTACTCGGAGGTGCTGCTGCCGATGCCCATGCTGCTCGGCATCGTCATGGTGCCGAGGTCGGACATCGAGCCGTCGGTCGGCGAGAGCGTCACCAGCCGGGCCGGCTTGTTGTAGCCCTGGTCGACGATCGCGCGGACCTTGCCGTCCTTGTCGGTCCCGGCCACCAGGCGCATGTCGTTGCTCGTCGAACCGGAGTTGGCCGACCACAGCCGCTTGCCGGTGTTCAGGTCGTAGGCGTTGATGCCCGGCTTGCCGCCGCTGACCTGGACGTACAGCGTGGTGCCGCTGACCACGTTGCGGGTGAGGGCCTCGTTCTGGCCGGAGAGGCGCAGGCTGTCCGCGCCGGGCTCCTTGACGGACATCTGGGTGCCCGGCTTGTTGTCCTTGTCGAACGGCAGGACGTAGTCGCCCTGCGGGCCGTTGCCCATCAGCAGCACCAGCGGCTTGTCCTGGACGACCGAGTCGACCTCCTCGATGTTGCCGGTGAGGGTGATCGGGGTGCTGGCCGGCTTGCCGGTCTCGGCGTTGACGATGACCAGCTGCGACTTCGGGCCGCTGGTGCCGTAGCAGCGGTCGCTGACCGCGATCTGGGCGCCGGCCGCCTTGCCGCGCAGGACGCAGTCCTTGTCGCGCGGCTGGTACTGCCAGGCGGGCTGGCCGTTGGCGATGTTCAGGGCGGCGACGGCGTTGCCGCCGACGGCGACGACGTTCTCGGTGACGCTGAGGGTCGGCGAGGACATCCGGTCGGCCGAGACCTTGACGCTCCAGAGCAGCTTGCCCTGGGTCAGGTCGATGGCGCCGACGGTGGAGCAGTCGCTGTCACCGGTGTTGAAGGAGACGGCGGCGACGCCCTTGGAGTTGGCGGCGTACGAGGCGGTGCACAGCTCCTTGCTGCCGGCCGGGGCGGCGATGGTCCACGCCTCCTTGCCGTCGGTCAGGTTGAAGGCCCTGATCCCGGAGCTGTCGACGCGCACCGCGAGCTTGTCGGTGCCCCAGACGCCGAGCATCTGGTTCGAGCTGTCCGCGTTGGCCGGCTTGGGGGCGCTCCAGGCGACGTTGAAGGTGGCGCCCTTGGGAGCGGGGGCGGGGGTGGGGCCGCTGCTGGTCCCGCCGTTGTCGGTGGTGCCGGTGCTGACCGGGTCCGGGCCCGGGTCGGGGGCGGGCTTGGGGTCCTTGAGCAGGACGACCAGGGCGACCACGATCGAGATCGCCAGCACGCCGCCGATGATCCCGCCCCACAGCATCACCGGGTTGCGCTGCTTGGGCGCGACCGGCGCGACGGGGTAGCCGTACCCGGGCTGCTGCGGGTAGTTGTAGCCGCCCGGGTTGTAGGCCTGCCCGGCGTCCGGGGCGCCGTACGGGGCACCGGGGACCGGGTCGTACGGGCCGACCGGCGCGGCACCGGGCGGCGGCGGGGCCTGGCTGGGGAACCCGGGCGCGGTCGGCGCGTACGCCGCGTACTCCGGGCTGCCGACCGACGGCTGCGCGGGCGGCTGCACGGGCGGTGCCGGCGGCTGGACGGGCGGCGGGCCCGCGGGCGCGACCGGGCCCGGGGTGACCTGCCCCGGGACGGCGGCGCCGTCGAGCTGCGTCATCTGGTCCGCGACGGCGGCCGGATCGACCCCGCCGCCCGGCGGGCGCCCGAACGAGACGCCCCGGTTGTCCTGCGGACCGCTGCCGGGCGTTTCGCCTGCACCCGGCGTAGGGTGATCCCCTGCCATCTGATTCCCCGTCATGTCTGGATGCGTCCCCCTGGCGGTGCCGTCCACGGCCCCGATGGGACGGGTGAGAAGTGGCACCATGTTAGTGGTGCGTGGTTTTCGGCCGTCGCCAGGACGGCGGTTCCCCGTCCCCGCAGGTCCAGGCCGCGCAACACCTTCACCCCCCGATCACCGCGCCCCCACGCCCGCGCCCCCGCTCGCCGGCCCGCGCCGGGCGGCCGCCGTCCGCGCCCCCCCTGCGCGCCCGCCCGCCGCAGCCGGGATCCCCGCCCGGGCCCCCGGGCCGTACCCTTCAGGAGTTGAAGGGGACGCCCGGCGGAGGGGTCCCCGCCCTGGGAGGGTGGATCATGTCGACGGACACACCGGGCTCGCAGTCGTCGCTGCACCGGGCGAACCTGGAACGGGTGCTCCGCGCGGTGCGGATGGCCGGCTCGCTGACCCAGGCCGAGATCGCCCGCGGCACCGGACTGTCCGCGGCCACCGTGTCCAACATCGTGCGGGAGTTGAAGGAGAGCGGCACCGTCGTGGTCGCCGACACCTCCTCCGGCGGCCGCCGCGCCCGCAGCGTCTCGCTCAGCGGGGACGCCGGCATCGTGGTCGGCATCGACTTCGGCCACACCCACCTGCGCGTCGCGGTCGGCAACCTGGCCCACCGGGTGCTGGCCGAGGAGAGCGCCCCGATCGACGTCGACGTCTCCGCCCAGCAGGGCTTCGACCGCGCCGAGGCGATGGTCGAGCGGCTGCTGACGCAGGCGGGCTTCCGTTCCGACAAGGTGATCGGCGTCGGCCTCGGCGTGCCCGGCCCGATCGACGTGGAGACCGGCGCGCTCGGCTCCACCGCGATCCTGCCCGGCTGGACGGGCATCGCCCCGGGCCGGGAGCTGGCCGAGCGGCTCGGCATGCCGGTGCACGTGGACAACGACGCCAACCTGGGCGCGCTCGGCGAGCTGGTCTGGGGCGCCGGCCGCGGGCTGAGCGACCTCGCCTACATCAAGGTCGCCAGCGGGGTCGGCGCCGGGCTGGTGGTGAACGGCCAGATCTACCGCGGCCCGGGCGGCACCGCGGGTGAGATCGGGCACATCACCCTGGACGAGGCGGGGCCGGTCTGCCGCTGCGGCAACCGCGGCTGCCTGGAGACCTTCGTCGGCTCCCGCTACCTGCTCTCGCTGCTCGCCCCCACCCTCGGCCAGGACCTCAGCCTGCCCCGGGTGGTCGAGCTGGCCCAGCAGGGCGACCTCGGCTGCCGCCGGGTGATCGCCGACGCGGGCCGGCAGATCGGCACCGGCGTCGCCACCCTCTGCAACCTGCTGAACCCCCGCCGGGTGATCCTCGGCGGGGACCTCGCCGAGGCCGGTGAGCTGGTGCTCGCCCCGATCCGGGACTGGGTGGCCCGGTACGCGATCCCGAGCGCGGCCCGTCAGCTCTCGGTCGTCCCCGGCACCCTCGGCGGCCGGGCCGAGGTGCTCGGTGCGCTGGCCCTGGTGATGAGCGAGATGGGGGAGTCGGGCGCGCTGGGCCGCGCCTGACACCGCCGTCCGGCCCGCCCGCGTATTCAAACGCCTGTACGTCAACCTGAGGTGACCCGGCTTCCCGGCCCGACCTCCCGGAATGGCGGTAACCGAACGGTGGCACCGGGCGCGCCGCTTGGTGTCCGGCAGGCGGACATTAGACTCGACCGGTCGCCACCGGCCGGACCGTCGGACTGCCGCCGGGCCGGGCAGCGACGCCCGTCGGACCGTCCGTGGTCCGCGAACACTGAACGAGGAGGAACGGGTGGCCCTGCTGACCCGCATTCGGGGACCGCGCGATCTCGACCGGCTCACGCCCGGACAGCTGGCCGCACTGGCCCAGGAGATCCGGACCTTCCTGGTGACCGAGGTCTCCAAGACGGGTGGCCACCTCGGGCCCAACCTCGGCGTGGTGGAGCTCACCATCGCGCTGCACCGGGTCTTCGACTCCCCGCGCGACCGCATCCTCTTCGACACCGGCCACCAGAGCTACGTCCACAAGCTGCTCACCGGCCGCCAGGACTTCTCCCGGCTGCGGATGAAGGGCGGCCTGTCCGGCTACCCGTCCCGGGCCGAGTCCGAGCACGACGTGATCGAGAACTCGCACGCCTCCACGGTCCTCTCGTACGCCGACGGCCTGGCCAAGGCCAACCAGATCCTGGGCAAGAACGACCCGGTCGTCGCGGTGATCGGCGACGGCGCGCTCACCGGCGGCATGGCCTGGGAGGCGCTCAACAACATCGCCGACGCCAAGGACCGCCCGCTCGTCATCGTCGTGAACGACAACGAGCGCTCGTACTCCCCGACCATCGGCGGCCTGGCCAACCACCTCGCCACCCTGCGCACTACCCAGGGCTACGAGCGCTTCCTGTCCTGGGGCAAGGACGCGCTCCAGCGCACCCCGGTGGTCGGCCAGCAGCTGTTCGAGACGCTGCACGGCGCCAAGAAGGGCCTCAAGGACTTCATCGCCCCGCAGGGCATGTTCGAGGACCTCGGCCTCAAGTACATCGGCCCGATCGACGGCCACGACATGGCCGCCCTGGAGTCCGCGCTGACCAAGGCGCGCGGCTTCGGCGGCCCGGTGATCGTGCACTGCCTCACCGAGAAGGGCCGCGGCTACCACGCCGCCGAGAACAACGACGAGGACCGCTTCCACGCGGTCGGCAAGATCCACCCGGAGACCGGCCTGCCGATCACGAGCGGTGGCGGCCGGAGCTGGACCTCGGTCTTCGCCGAGGAGATGGTCGCGCTCGGCCACGAGCGCGAGGACATCGTCGGCATCACCGCCGCGATGCTCCACCCGGTGGGCCTGGCCCCGTTCGCCGAGGCCTTCCCGGACCGGATCTTCGACGTCGGCATCGCCGAGCAGCACGCCGTCACCAGCGCGGCCGGCCTGGCCACCAACGGCCTGCACCCGGTGTTCGCGGTCTACGCGACCTTCCTCAACCGGGCCTTCGACCAGGTCCTGATGGACGTCGCCCTGCACAAGCTGGGCGTCACCTTCGTCCTGGACCGGGCCGGCGTCACCGGCGACGACGGCGCCTCGCACAACGGCATGTGGGACATGTCGATGCTGCAGATCATCCCGACCCTGCGGCTGGCCGCCCCGCGCGACGCCGACCAGGTCCGCGCCCAGCTGCGCGAGGCCGTCGAGGTCAAGGACGCCCCGACCGTGGTCCGCTACTCCAAGGGCACGGTCGGCCCGGCCGTCCCCGCGGTCGGCCGGATCGGCGGCATGGACGTGCTGCGCGCCGCCGAGGAGCCCTCCGGCGCCCACCGCGCCGACGTGCTGATCGTCTCGGTCGGCGCGATGGCCCCCACCAGCCTGGAGGTCGCCGACCTGCTGGCCGCCCAGGGCGTCACCGCCACCGTGGTGGACCCGCGCTGGGTCAAGCCGGTGGACGCGGCCCTGCCGGGCCTGGCCGCCGAGCACCGGGTGGTCGTCACGATCGAGGACAACGGCCGGGTGGGCGGCGTCGGCGCCGCCGTGGCGCAGGCGCTGCGGGACGCGGACGTGGACCTGCCGGTGCGCGACTTCGGCATCCCGCAGGAGTTCCTGGACCACGCCAGCCGGGCCGAGATCCTGGCCGAGATCGGCCTGAACGCCCCGGACATCGCCCGAAAGGTGACGGCCCTGGTCGCCAAGCTGGACGCGGCGCCGGTCAAGGCCTGACCGGAGACCGTCCGGGGGAGCGGTCACCCGTTCCGCAGACGACCGTTTGTCGTAACTCCGTAACAGTTCGTCACGGAACAAGCTGACAATCGCACTGAAAGGCGGGACCGGCGCTACCGGCGCCGATCCCGCCCGGTAGGTTGTCACCCGTGCCGACCCCCACCCGCCTCCGCCTCACCGGACTGGCCGAGCGCCTGCCCGAGCGCGTCCGTACCCGTGTTCTCACCGGGTACTGGACCAGGCTGGTGCCGGTGCTCGCGCTGGTCGCGCTGCTCACCCACATCCCCTCCTTCGCCCGGCCCGTCTGGAGCCCGGACGAGGGCTTCCTGGCCACCCAGGCCCGGATGCTGGCGGACGGCGGGGTGCTGTACGACACCGTGGTGGACCGCAAACCACCGCTGCTGCCCTGGCTCTACCAGGCCTGCTTCGCGGTCTTCGGCTCCGCCTCGCTCTGGCCGCTGCGCACCCTGGCGGTGGTGGCCCACCTGGTCACCGCGATCCTGCTGGCCTCGATCGCCCGCGGCCGCTGGGGCAACCGGGCCGGGGCCGGGGCCGGACTGCTCTACCTGCTGGTCTCCATCGGGCTCTCCCCGGAGGACACCCAGGCGGCGACCTTCGAGGTCTTCATGCTGCCCGCCATGGTGGCCGCCTTCCGGTACGCCGAACGGCGCCGCTGGCTGGCCGCGGGCATCGCGGTCGCCCTCTGCTCACTGACCAAGCAGACCGGCGGCGCGGTGCTGCTGCCGGTGCTCTGGATGCTGTTCCAGGACGCCCGCCGGCGCGGGGTGCGCTGGCCGCCCGCGCTGTTCAAGATCGGGTTCGGCTTCACCCTGCCGATAGCGCTGGTCGCGGTGATCCTCACCAAGCCCAAGGGCTTCCTCTTCTGGGTGGTCACCGGCAGCGGCGACTACGCCTCCTTCGGCGGTGCCTGGCTCCAGATGCTCGGCCGGGCCTTCGGCAACTCGGCCATCCTGGCCGCGGCCGGCCTGGGCTTCCTGCTCCCGGTCGGACGCCGGCTCTGGCTCAAGCACCGCCACCGCCCGCTGCCGGTGGCCGGCGAGGAGCACGGCTCGACCACCGACCTGTGGGTCTGGCTGCTCTCCTCGGTCGTCGCGGTCAGCGTGGGCTTCCACTTCTTCGGCCACTACTACCTCCAGCTGATCCCGCCGCTGGTGCTGCTGGGCACCGGAGCGGTCGCCACCTCGGCGATCCGCTGGAAGCCCGTCCTGCTGTACACCACGGCCGCCGCCACGGTGTTCTGGAGCCTGGCGCTGGCCTGGCCGGGGGAGCGGCTCAACCGCACCACCGAGGTCGCCACCGCCGTCGCCGCCCAGACCACCCCCAAGGACACCGTGCTGGTCTGGGGCATGCACCCCGAGCTGTACTGGCTGGCCGACCGCAAGCCCGCCACCCGCTACCTGACCGCCGGCTTCCTCACCAACTACAGCGGCGGCAAGGACGGCAACCAGAACGTCGGCGAGCAGTTCAGCGTCTCCAACGCCTGGCAGACCTTCGACAAGGAGCTGGCCAACGGCCTGCCCGAGGTCGTGGTCGACGACTCCGGCATCGCCCCGTACCAGCCGGTCATGGTCCCCCGGATCGAGAACCTGCTGGACACCCACTACGAGATGGTCGGCGTCTTCGCCGACACCGTGGTGTACCGCCTCAAGCACTGAGGCGGCCCGTACCCGGTTTCCTCGCGGCAACGCCGTACACGCCGGGTTCTCGGCGGCAGCGCCGTACACAGGACCTCGGGCGGAAACGCCGTACACGCCGCGTCCGGGCGGCAGCCCCGTACACACGGAGGAGCCCCGGTGACCAGGCGGTCACCGGGGCTCCGTGTTCGGGCCCTGCGTTACGCGGGCACCGAGGCCACGCCGGGGGCGAGGAAGGCCTTGCCGTTCACCCGCTCCGAGACGCCCTCACGGTCCAGGTACGGGGTGATCCCGCCCAGGTGGAAGGGCCAGCCGGCACCGGTGATCATGCAGAGGTCGATGTCCTGCGCCTCGGCGACGACACCCTCCTCCAGCATCAGGCCGATCTCCTGCGCCACGGCCTCCAGGGCGCGGGCGCGGACCTGCTCCCCGGTGAGCACCGAGTCGCCGAAGGTCAGCAGCTCCAGCACCTCGGGGTCGAGGACCTGCTGGCCGTCCGTCCAGGTGTAGAAGCCGCGCTTGCCGGCCTTGACCACCTTGGCGAGGTTCTCGGAGACGGTGAACCGCTCCGGGAAGGCGCCGTGCAGGGTCTCCGAGACGTGCAGGGCGATGGCCGGGCCGACCAGCTCCAGCAGCACGATCGGGGACATCGGCAGGCCGAGCGGCTCGACGGCCTTCTCGACGTCGGCGATCGGGGTGCCCTCGTCGATGATGCCCTGGATCTCGCCCATGAAGCGGGTCAGGATCCGGTTCACCACGAACGCGGGGCGGTCCTTGCAGAGCACCGAGGTCTTCTTCAGCTTCTTGGACACCGCGAAGGCGGTGGCCAGCGAGGCGTCGTCCGTCGAGTCGCCGCGGACGATCTCCAGCAGCGGCAGGATCGCGACCGGGTTGAAGAAGTGGAAGCCGACGACCCGCTCGGGGTGCTTCAGCTTCGAGGCCATCTCGGTGACCGACAGCGAGGAGGTGTTGGTCGCCAGCACGCAGGTCGGCGAGACCACGTTCTCCAGGTCCGCGAAGACGGCCTGCTTGACGCCCATCTCCTCGAACACGGCCTCGATGACGAAGTCCGCGTCGCCGAAGGCGGCGGCCTTGTCCAGCGAGCCGGAGACCAGGCCCTTGAGACGGTTGGCCTTGTCCTGGCCGATCCGGCCCTTGCCGAGCAGCTTGTCGATCTCGGCGTGGACGTAGCCGACGCCCTTGTCCACGCGCGCCTGGTCGATGTCGGTGAGGACCACCGGCACCTCCAGACGGCGGGCGAACAGCAGCGCCAGCTGCGAGGCCATCAGACCGGCGCCGACGACGCCGACCTTGGTGACCGGGCGGGCCAGCGACTTGTCCGGCGCGCCGACCGGGCGCTTGGCCCGGCGCTGCACCAGGTTGAAGGCGTAGATGCCGCTGCGCAGCTCGCCGCTCATGATGAGGTCGGCCAGGGCCGCGTCCTCGGCGTCGAAGCCGGCCTGGAGGCTGGCCTTGTCCGCGAGGTCGAAGTCCTTGGCGGCGGCGATGATGTCCAGCGCCCTGTAGGCGGCCGGAGCGGCGCCGTGCACCTTGGCGTCGGCGACCATGCGGCCCCAGAGGACGGCGTCGTCCCAGGCCTTGCCGCGGTCGATCGCCTCGCGCTCGACGACGACGTCGCCCTTGACGACCTTGGCGGCCCAGAGCAGCGACTGCTCCAGGAAGTCGGCCGGCTCGAAGATCGCGTCGGCGATCCCCAGCTCGAACACGTCCTTGCCCTTGAGCTGCTTGTTCTGGTTCATCGAGTTCTCGACGATGACCTTGACGGCCTTACCGGCACCCACCAGGTTCGGCAGGATGGTGCAGCCGCCCCAGCCGGGGACGAGGCCGAGGAAGACCTCGGGCAGCGAGAAGGCCGGGACGCCCGCCGACACCGTGCGGTAGTCGCAGTGCAGGCCGACCTCGACGCCGCCGCCCATCGCCGCGCCGTTGTAGAAGGCGAAGGTGGGGACGGGCAGCGTGGCGATCCGCTGGAAGACGTCGTGGCCGCCCTTGCCGATGGCCAGCGCGTCCGCGTGCTCCTTGAGCAGCTCGACGCCCTTGAGGTCGGCGCCGACCGCGAAGATGAACGGCTTGCCGGTGATCGCGGCGCCGACGATCGTGCCCTCGGCGGCCTCGGCCGCGACCTGGTCCAGCGCCTCGTTCAGCTTGAGCAGCGAGCCCGGGCCGAAGGTGGTCGGCTTGGTGTGGTCGAAGCCGTTGTCCAGGGTGATCAGGGCCAGCCGGCCGGCCTGCAGCGGCAGGTCGAGGTGGCGGACGTGCGCGGTCGTGACGACCTCGCCCGGGAAGAGCTCGGCGCCGCGGGTCAGCAGCTCGGTGGTGTTCGTCATGGTCACTTACCACCCTCGAGCTCGGTGTTCTGGGTCGCTCCGCTCCAGTGCGGGTTCTCCCAGATGATGGTGCCGCCCATGCCGAAGCCGATGCACATCGTGGTGAGGCCGTAGCGGACGTCCGGGCGCTGCTCGAAGCGGCGGGCCAGCTGGTTCATCAGGCGCACGCCGGAGGAGGCCAGCGGGTGGCCGAAGGCGATCGCGCCGCCGTACGGGTTGACCCGCTCGTCGTCGTCCGCGATGCCGTAGTGGTCCAGGAAGGACAGGACCTGGACGGCGAAGGCCTCGTTGATCTCGAAGGCCTGGATGTCGTCGATGGTCAGACCGGCCTTGGCCAGCGCCTTCTCGGTGGCCGGCACCGGGCCGATGCCCATGACCTCGGGCTCGACGCCCGCGAAGGCGAAGGAGACCAGGCGCATCTTGACCGGGAGGCCGAGCTCCTCGGCGACGTCCTCGGCGGCCAGCAGCGAGGCGGTGGCGCCGTCGTTCAGACCGGCCGAGTTGCCCGCGGTGATGTTGCCGTGCGGGCGGAACGGGGTCTTCAGGCCGGCCAGCGACTCCATCGTGGTGCCCGGGCGCAGCGGCTCGTCCACGGTGGCCAGGCCCCAGCCGGTCTCGCCGACCTCGGGGTTGGTGTTGCGGATCGAGATCGGCACCAGGTCGGGCTGGATGTCGCCGTTGGCGTACGCCTTGGCGGCCTTCTCCTGGGAGCGCACGGCGTAGGCGTCGCAGCGCTCCTTGGTCAGGTGCGGGAACCGGTCGTGCAGGTTCTCCGCGGTCATGCCCATGAACAGGGCGGACTCGTCGACCAGCTTCTCGGAGACGAAGCGCGGGTTCGGGTCGACGCCCTCGCCCATCGGGTGGCGGCCCATGTGCTCGACACCGCCGGCCACGACCACGTCGTACGCGCCGAAGGCGATGCCGCCGGCGGTGGTGGTCACGGCGGTCAGCGCGCCGGCGCACATGCGGTCGATCGCGTAGCCGGGGACGGACTTCGGCAGGCCGGACAGCAGGGCGGCGGTGCGCCCGATGGTCAGGCCCTGGTCGCCGATCTGCGTGGTGGCCGCGACGGCGACCTCGTCGATGCGCTCGACGGGCAGGTTCGGGTTACGGCGCACGAGCTCCCGGATGCACTTGACGACGAGGTCGTCGGCGCGCGTCTCGTGGTAGATGCCCTTCGGGCCTGCCTTGCCGAACGGGGTGCGGACGCCATCGACGAAGACGACGTCCCTCGCGGTACGAGGCACGGGGGCTCTCCTCCCAGGGACCAACATGACGATTGGGCGGGCTGCCGCCGTCGAAGACCCGAGCGGCGCCGCATCACCGCCATGCTACCCGCCGGTAACCAACCTGCCCAGGCCCCTCGGAGGGATCCGACCATGTGTCCCCCGACACGTTCCCCGGCCCGTCCGACCAGGAGCGTCGTTCCCGGGTGCGACGGGCAGGTACGACGTACGGGTACGACGAAGGGGATGCCACCCGTACGGATGACATCCCCTTCCACGTGTTGCCGTGATCAGTCCTGGGCCGCGGCCGCGGCGAACGCGGCGGCCACCGCCGGCGCCACCAGGTCCACCTGCCACTGCCGGGCGCCGAACCCGCGCAGGGCGGCGGCCACGGCCTCGGGGCCCGGCTCGGTCGGCGGGTGCCAGCAGACCCGGCGGACGGTGTCCGGGGTCATCAGGTTCTCGGCCGGCACGTGGTACCGCTCGGCCAGCTCGCTGATCGCGGCGCGCGCGCCGGACAGCCGGGCGGCGGCCACCGGGTCCTTCTCGGCCCAGGCCCGCGGCGGCGGCGGTCCGTCGTGCGGCGCGGTGGCCGGCGGCAGCATGTTCTCCGGGATCTCCCGGGCGCGCTGCACGGCCGCCAGCCACTGCTCCAGCTGGCGCCGGTGCACCCGCGGGCCGAAGCCCTGGACGGCCTGCAGGGAGGCGATGTTCAGCGGCATGGCCAGCGCGGCGTTGACGATCGCCGCGTCGGCGAGCACCCGGCCGGGGGAGACGTCGCGGTCCTGCGCCATCCGGTCGCGGACCAGCCACAGCTCGCGCACCACGGCCAGCTGACGGCGGCGGCGGATCTTGTGCAGCTGCGAGGTGCGGCGCCACGGGTCGTTGCGCGGGCCCGGGCGGGGCGCGGCGGCGATCGAGGCGAACTCCTCCATCGCCCAGCCGAGCTTGCCCTGGGCGTCCAGCTCCTGTTCGAGTGCGTCGCGCAGCTCGACCAGCACCTCGACGTCCAGAGCGGCGTAGCGCAGCCACGGCTCGGGCAGCGGGCGGGTGGACCAGTCGACCGCGGAGTGCTCCTTGGACAGGCTCAGTCCGAGCACGTTCTCGGTCATCGGCCCGAGGCCGACCCGGGCGAAGCCGGCGATCCGCCCGGCCAGCTCGGTGTCGAACAGGCGCTGGGGTCTCATGCCGACGTCGGACAGGCAGGGCAGGTCCTGGCTGGCCGCGTGGACGACCCACTCGGCGTCCTCGACGGCCTTGCCGAGCGCACTGAGGTCCGGGCAGGCGATCGGGTCGATCAGGGCGGAGCCGGAACCCGCGCGGCGCAGCTGGATGAGGTAGGCGCGCTGCCCGTAGCGGTAGCCGGAGGCCCGTTCGGCATCGACGGCCACCGGTCCGGTGCCCGCGGCGAAGGCGGCGACGACGGCGCCCAGCGCCTGTTCGTCCGCCACGACGGGCGGGATCCCCTCCCTCGGCTCAAGGAGCGGGACCGGGGCTGCTTCTTCTGGGATGGCTGCTACGGCGTCGGTCACCCCCCAAGGGTACGACGGTCCTCGCGGCCGGGAGTGTTGTCGGACTGGTCAGACTGTTGATCGCCCGGGGGCGGCCCGCCCCGCTCCGGGGCGCGGTTCGCCCGCCGCGGGCCCTCCGGGGGTGACGGGAGTTCGGCGGCGGGAGGTTGACGACGGGAGTTCGACGGCGGGCCCCGGAACAGCGCCGCGGCGGCCGAGGAGGAAACGTTCC
This sequence comes from Kitasatospora sp. NPDC001261, assembly GCF_042896795.1. Classification (NCBI taxonomy): domain Bacteria; kingdom Bacillati; phylum Actinomycetota; class Actinomycetes; order Kitasatosporales; family Streptomycetaceae; genus Kitasatospora; species Kitasatospora sp. NPDC001261. The sequence goes on along the minus strand of NZ_JBIAXP010000015.1, from coordinate 210,936 downwards.
TCCTCGGCCGCCGCAGCGGTCCGGAGCGTCCGGCTCAGTGGATGATGCCGGTGCGCAGCGCGACCGCGACCATGCCGGCGCGGTCGCCGGTGCCCAGCTTGCGGGCGATCCGGGCGAGGTGGCTCTTCACGGTGAGCGCCGACAGGCCCATCGCCACGCCGATCGCCTTGTTGGACTGGCCCTCGGCGACCAGCCGCAGCACCTCGACCTCGCGGCCGGAAAGCTCGCGGTAGGCGGCCTGCTGCGCGCCGGGCGCACCAGGGGCTCCGGGGGCGCCCGGCGCTCCGGCCGCGCCCGGCATGCCCGGCATCCCGGGGCGGCGCATCCGGCCGGCCAGCCCGGCGGCGCCGAGCGGCATCCCGGGGCGGCCCGGCATCGCGACGTTCGTCCGGGTGCCGGTCACCACGTATCCCTTGACGCCGCCGGCCAGCGCGCTGCGGACCGCGCCGATGTCGTCGGCGGCGGACAGTGCCAGGCCGTTGGGCCAGCCCGCGGCACGGGTCTCGGCGAGGATGGTCAGCCCGGATCCGTCCGGGAGGTGGACGTCGGCGACGCAGATGTCGCGGGGGGTGGAGACCCGTGGGCGGGCCTCGGCGATGGAGGACACCTCGATCACGTCCCGGACACCGAGGGCCCACAGGTGGCGGGTGACGGTGTTTCGGACACGGGGATCGGCGATGACCACCATGGCGGTGGGCTTGGTCGGCCGGTAGGCGACCACGTTTGCGGGGTGCTCAAGAAGGACCGACACCAGGCCTCCTGCGGGGAGTGGCGGACGGAACCCCGATGGGGGCGGTCGGAGTGTTCCGCGTTGGGAAAGGGTCACAGACTGCTTCGGCAGCATCCGTGCCCGGCTTTAGCGAAAGATCACGATCTAGTGAGTAACAATACGGACAAATCGCGCAAATGATTGATGCGACATGCCTGGTATTCGCACAAAATCGATCAGATTCGGTGCCGATCGGTCGGTATCGACCGGTGAATTGACGCAGAGCGGGTCCGAAGTCACACTCCGTCAGCCCTGGGGGTGGCGTCCGGCCCCCGGGTGCCGCCGGAGCCGCACACCACCCGTCAGTGCGACCGCGGGCGTCGCCGGGCCGGCATCGGGACCACTCCACCGAGTGAAGGAACCTCGGCGGGACCCTGCGGAGCCGGGGCGGCCGGCGGCAGGCCGGCGCTGACACACAGCAGGTCCCCCCAGGCCGCCAGGTGCCGCTCGAAACGGCCGTCGGCCGGGGTCCAGGAGGCCCGGATCTCGATCTCCGTCGAGGACGGGCGGTCCGCCAGACCCCCGAAGTACTGGGAGGAGGCCAGCGTCACCGTGCCGGACGGCTCCGCGAACCCGGCGGCGTGCGCCTGCAGGGAGTCCAGCAGCCAGGCCCAGCCCACCTCGGAGAGCATCGGGTCGCCGGCCATCTCCGGCTCCAGCTCGGCCCGGGTCATCGTGACCACCCGGAACTCCCCGTTCCAGGCCTCCTGCCCGGCCGGGTCGTACAGCAGCACCAGCCGGCCGTCCGCCAGCTCCTCGCCGTCCACCTCGACCGAGGCGGTCACCGCGAACGAGTACGGGGCGAGCCGGCGCGGCGCCGGCGCGGGGGAGAGCTGCACCTCGGGCCGCAACCGGGCCCCGTCCAGGGCCGCCACGGCCGCCCGGAACTCGCTCGGCGCCCCCTCGCGACCCGCTCCGCCACCTGCTCCGCCACCCTGTGCGGGGTGCCCTCCGACCGCTGCCATGTCCCGAAGACTAGGTCGAAGAACGGGGTTATCGCCGCAACTTCTCTCCCAGCGGCGTGCCGGAACGGCAAACCCGGACAGATCTTGGAGGAACCGACGAGACCGGCCGGGAAACCGGGCCCGGCACGCGTGCGAAGATTTGACGGTGAGCGAGACTACGGCAGACAGCACGGCGGCCACCCACGACGGCCCGACCACCCCCGGGCGCCGCGGCGCCGCGCACGACTCGGCGTTCCTGCGCGCCTGCCGGCACGAGCCCGTGCCGCACACCCCGGTGTGGTTCATGCGCCAGGCCGGCCGCTCGCTGCCCGAGTACCTGAAGGTCCGCGAGGGCATCCCCATGCTGGAGTCCTGCATGCGGCCCGAGCTGGTCAAGGAGATCACCCTCCAGCCGGTGCGCCGGCACAAGGTGGACGCCGCGATCTTCTTCAGCGACATCGTGGTGCCGCTCAAGGCCGTCGGCATCGACGTCGACATCAAGCCCGGCATCGGCCCGGTCATCGCCGACCCGATCCGCACCGCCGAGGACCTGAAGCGGCTGCGCCCGCTGGAGCCCGACGACGTCCCCTACATCACCGAGGCCGTCGGCCTGCTGGTGGACGAGCTCGGCGAGACCCCGCTGATCGGCTTCGCCGGCGCGCCGTACACGCTGGCCAGCTACCTGATCGAGGGCGGCCCGTCCAAGAACCACGAGAACACCAAGGCCATGATGTACGGGCAGCCCGAGCTGTGGGCCGCCCTGGTGGACCGGCTCGCGGACATCACCTCGGCCTTCCTCAAGGTGCAGATCGAGGCCGGCGCCTCCGCGGTCCAGCTGTTCGACTCCTGGGTCGGCGCCCTCGCGCCGGACGACTACCGCCGCTCGGTGATGCCGTCCAGCACCAAGGTCTTCGACGCCGTCGCCGGGTACGGCGTGCCGCGGATCCACTTCGGCGTCGGCACCGGCGAGCTGCTCGGCCTGATGGGCCAGGCCGGCGCCGACATCGTCGGCGTCGACTGGCGGGTCCCGCTGAACGTCGCCGCCGAGCGGGTCGGCCAGGGCAAGGGCCTCCAGGGCAACCTCGACCCGGCGGTGCTGTACGCGCCCACCAAGGTCGTCGAGACCAAGGCCCGCGAGGTGCTGCACGCCGCCCAGGCGCTCGGCACCAGCGGCCACATCTTCAACCTCGGCCACGGCGTGCTGCCGTCCATGGACCCGGACGCGCTCAGCCGCCTCGTCGCCTTCGTCCACGAGGCCAGCGCACGCTGACCTCAGGGCGGTGGGCCCCCGGACTCAGGGGGCCCACTACCCGGCCGTGACCTCGATCCCGGCCCGGCGCAGCAGCGCCGCCGTCACCCCGTCACCCGGGCGCAGCTCCCCGGAGAACGTCCCGTCGTACACCTGACCGCAGCCGCAGGACGGGCTGCGCGCCATCAGCACCGCCCGCCGGGCCCCCGCCTCCTCGGCGGCGGACAGCGCCGCCCGGGCACCGGCCAGGAACTCCGCGGTGCAGTCCGCGCCCGTCGCGTCCACCACCCGGGCCCGCCCGTCCAGCACGTCCGCGCCGTCCCCGCCCACGATCTCCGCCGGCGGCCGCGGCGTCGGCAGCCCGCCCGCCCCCTCCGGGCACACCACCACGGCCCGCCCCTCCTCGACCAGCCGCACGGCGCCGTCGGAGGTCTTCGCCCGCCCGTCGTACCGACAGGGAATCCCGGCCAGACACGCACTCACCACGATCGGTTCCATAGCACACAGGTTAAGTGGCGGTCCGCCGTCTCCCCCCACTCGCTATCTTGAGGGCATGAGTGAGCTGCCGGACTGGATGTACGCGCCCAGAGTCGAGGGTTGGATCGCAGACGACCTCGACCACTTGCCGCAGGCGCCGCGGCACACCGAACTGATCGATGGAGCACTGGTCTTCATGATGTCCCCTCAGCGTCCTTGGCACAGTTGGGTCGTATCGGGACTGAACACGGCGCTGGAAGGCCTCGTGCCGGACGGGATGTGGCCAGAGCGTGAGATCGCGATCAAGCTTGACCGGCTCAACCGTCCGGAGCCGGACGTGATGGTCGTGACCGCGGAACCCGACCCCGACCGCACGCGGTATGACCCGGCCGATGTGCTGCTCGTCATCGAGGTCGTGTCGCCGGAGTCCGTGCACCGCGACCGCACGGTCAAGTTCCGCAAGTACGCCGAAGCCGGGATTCCGCACTACTGGATCGTTGAGGATGAGGACGGCCTGCCCGTCGTACACGTCTACGAGCTGGATCAGGCAACCTCTGCCTACGCCTCTGCCGGGATCTTTCGGTCCAAACTGGAGCATCCGGTGCCGTTTCCGGTGGTCATCGATCTCGACCACCTCGTGTCCCGCTGGAAGCGGGCGAAGCGTGCAGCGGATTGAGGGTCCGGTGTAAGGGTCTGCGAGACTGCGGAGCATGTCGGATGCACAGGTCGTCGTCGTCGGTGGTGGGATCGCGGGGCTGGCTGCGGCCGCCTTCCTGAGCGGGGCGGCCGGGGGGCCGGCGCGGGCGCGGGTGACGGTGCTGGAGGCGTCCGGGCGGGTCGGCGGGAAGCTGTGGGGCGGGGAGGTCGGCGGGGTCCGGGTGGACCTCGGGGCCGAGTCGGTGCTGGCCCGGCGGCCGGAGGCGGTGGAGCTGGCGCGGGCGGTCGGGCTCGGCGGGGAGCTGGAGCCGCCGACCACCGCGAAGGCCGCGATCTGGACCCGCGGCGCGCTGCGGCCGCTGCCCGGCGGGCAGGTGATGGGCGTCCCCGGTGACCTGGAGGCGCTGGCCGCCTCCGGGGTGCTGACAGACGAGGGCCTGGAGCGGGCCCGGCACGAGCGGGGCACCGAGGTCGGCGAGGACGTCGCGATCGGCCGCTACGTCGCCGACCGGCTGGGCCAGGAGGTGGTGGACCGGCTGGTCGAGCCGCTGCTCGGCGGCGTCTACGCGGGCCGCGCCGAGGAGATCTCGCTGCGCGCCGCCGTGCCGCAGCTGCTGTCGATCGCGCGTGACGGCGGCTCGCTGGTCGCGGGGGTGCACGAGCTGGCCTCGCGGCCGAAGGTGGTCGGCACCCCGGTGTTCCAGGGCCTGCGCGGCGGTCTCGGTACGCTGCCCGGCGCGGTCGCCGCGGCCTGTGTCCGGGCGGGGGTGGACCTGCGCACCGACGCCCCGGTGGACGAGCTGCGCCGCACCCCCGACGGCTGGCGGGTGGTGACCGGCGGCGAGGTGCTGCACGCGGACGCCGTGGTGCTGGCCGTCCCGGCGCCCGCCGCGGCCCGGCTGCTGCGCGAGGACGCCCCGGCGGCCGCCACCGAGCTGGACGCCGTCGAGTACGCGGGCATGGCCCTGGTCACCCTGGCCTTCCGCCGCGCCGACCTGGCCGAGCCGCCGAGCGGCAGCGGCTTCCTGGTGCCGCCGGTGGACGGGCGGCAGATCAAGGCGTCGACCTTCTCCTCGAACAAGTGGGGCTGGCTGGAGCGCTCCGCGCCGGACGCGTTCCTGCTGCGCACCTCGCTGGGCCGGTACCGCGAGGAGGAGGCGCTGGGGCTGCCGGACGAGGAGCTGGTGGCGCGGTCGCTGGCCGATCTCAGGGAGGCGATCGGGCTGACCGCCCGGCCGTACGACACCTTCGTCTCGCGGTTCTCGGCCGGTCTGCCGCAGTACCCGGTGGGGCACCTGGACCGGGTGGCCCGGGTGCGGGCGGCGGCGGGGCGGGTGGGCAAGCTGGCGCTGTGCGGCGCCGCGTACGACGGGGTGGGCATTCCGGCGTGCATCGGTTCGGCGGCCGCCGCCGCGGCCGCCGTCGACAGACTGCTGACCCCGGCGACCGGGGAAGGTTCCACGGAGAGGACAATGGGCGCATGACTGAGAGCGTTGAGCGGGAGCCGGAGCAGCGGCCCGAGAAGAAGAAGGCGCGCGACCTGAACCAGGTCATCCGCTACACCATGTGGTCGGTGTTCAAGCTCAAGGGCGGCCTGCCCGAGGACCGCACCGCCCTGGCCGCCGAGGTGGACGAGCTGTTCGCGCAGCTGGACGCCAAGGACGTGACCGTGCGCGGTACGTACGACGTCTCCGGTCTGCGCGCGGACGCCGACATCCTGGTCTGGTGGCACGCCGCCGACTCGGACGACCTCCAGGAGGCGTACAACCGCTTCCGCCGCACCGGCCTCGGCCGGCTGCTGGAGCCGGTCTGGTCGAACATGGCGCTGCACCGCCCGGCCGAGTTCAACAAGTCGCACATCCCGGCCTTCCTGGCCGACGAGCGCCCGCGCGACTACGTCTGCGTGTACCCGTTCGTCCGCTCCTACGAGTGGTACCTGCTGCCGGACGCCGAGCGGCGCGCGATGCTCGCCGAGCACGGCCAGATGGCGCGCGGCTACCCGGACGTGCGGGCCAACACGGTGGCCTCGTTCGCGCTCGGCGACTACGAGTGGCTGCTCGCCTTCGAGGCGGACGAGCTGCACCGGATCGTCGACCTGATGCGCGACCTGCGCCCCTCCCGGGCCCGGCTGCACGTCCGCGAGGAGGTGCCGTTCTTCACCGGGCGCCGCAAGCCGGTGAGCGAGCTGCTGAACGGCCTGGTCTGATGAACGGCCTGGTCTGAGCGGCCCACGGCTCCCGGAGGCCGGTTCCCCCGTGTCACACAGGGGAACCGGCCTCTGTGCCGTCGCGGTCCGGTCGCGGACCGGCGAACTCGCGCAGCACGGAGGTGTAGTGGTCGCCGAGGCCGACCCGGGTGACGTCGCGGAGCCGGTACTTGGTCGGCTCCGGGTACCAGCGGGCCTCGGTGTCGACCTCGTGCAGCCGCAGTGAGCGGGGGCGCAGCCCGGTGACGGTGCCGACCCGGCAGACGTCCGGATCCAGGTGTTCGGTGTGCAGGGTGATCAGGCCGTACTCGGCGCAGGCGGCGGTGAGCAGCCCGGGCAGGTCGTCCAGCGGCAGGTCGGCGCCGGGCGGGCGGACCGGCCACAGGCCGCGGCGGCGCAGCGCCCGTACGGTCAGGCCCTCCTCGCCGCCCCGGTCACGGACCTTGCGCAGGTCGGCGGTGCGGACGGCGCTCCAGCCGTCGAGGCGGTGGTCCGTGCAGGTGGCGAGCAGGGTCCAGACCGGGCCGGTGCCGAGGACGAAGCCCTCCAGCCGGTCCGCGCCGGGGAGGGTCCGGTGCAGTCGGACGAGCCGGCCCTCGGCCCGGGCGCGGTCGAGTACGGCGTGGTGGTGCTGGTCCATGGGCGGGAGTCTGCCCTGGTGGGAGGGGTCGGCGCAGCCGGTTTTCCCGGCTGTTGGCCGCGGCCCTAGCCGCGGTGCGGGCGCAGGGCGGCGCGGAGCCGGGCGTCGGGCAGGGCGGCGGGGCCGTTCATGGCGACGGCGGTGAGCAGTTCGCGTTCCTCGTCGTCGGCCAGGCCGCGCTGGCGGGCCGGGCGGACCTCGCGCAGCACCTCCTGCCCGATCGGGGAGGCCCAGCGGGTGTACGGGTAGACGTCGACGCGGGCCATCAGCAGGGTGCCGGAGGTGAGCACCAGCGGCAGCGAGAACCAGGCGAGCGGGGCGAGGGTGTCACCGCCGGTGAAGCCGTCGAGGGCCAGCGAGGCAGCCAGCAGGAGCAGGGACAGCAGCAGCGCGTGCCGGACCTGCCGGATCACCACCACGGTGTTGCGCTGCACCAGGGCCGGGGTGGCCAGGCCGGCCAGGGCGAGCCGGGCGCCGATCTCCAGCACGTTGGGGTGCTCGGCGACCGCCTGGCGCAGCTCGTCGGTGCGGCACTGGCCCTCGGGGCCGACGGTGGCGATGACCGCCCGCTCCAGGCGGCTGCGGCCCCTGGGGTCGACCACGGTGGTCCAGCCGGTGTGCGCCAGGTGGAGCCGTCCGCGGCCGGCCATCAGGACGAGGGCGAGTTCGACCACCCGGCCCGGGCCGCCGGCCAGGTAGGCGGTCTCGTACAGGCCGATGCCCACGGCTTCGGGGGGCCGCAGGCCGTTCTGGTCGGCGAGGGCGTCGGCGGTGGCGGTCATCCGGACCAGTCGGACGCAGGACAGGACAGCCGCGACACAGGCCGGTATGAGGAACAGCAACCACATGGGCTTGTTGTATGCCTGTGCCGACTGCGCGCGGAACGCCTTCCCGGTTCGCGATACCGAACTGTGACTTCCGCCGGGTGCCGCCGGAGTCAGGAGCCGCAGCCGCCACCGCCGCAGCTCGACCCGCAGCTGGAGGACGACGAGGAGCCGCAACTCGACGAGCTGGAGCCGCAGCTGGAGGAGGACGAGGAGCAGCTCGACGAGGAGGACCCGCAGCCGGACGAGCCGCAGCCGGACCCGGAGGAGCCGGAGGAACCGGAGTCGGAGGAGCCGCACCAGGCGGCGGAGCCGCCGTCGGAGCCGGAGGAGCAGGAGGAGGACGACGACGAGGACGAGGACGAGGTCGCGGAGCCGTTCGCGGCGGTGGCCTGCCGGAAGAACTCCTCGTCGTCGGTCGACGCGGCCAGCATCGCGGCCTCCAGCTCCGGCTCCCCCAGCCCGGCGGCGGCCAGGCCGCCGAGCGCGAGCGCGCCCAGCAGCGCGCCGCCGGCCAGCCGCGGCGACACCCCGGCATTGGGCTTCCACGGCCCCTGCATCAGGGACAGCTGGCGCTGCCCGGCCGGGGTGATCCGGCTCTTGACGAGCGGGGTGACGAGCAGCGAGACGACGCCCACGATCAGCAGGATGACCGGGATCCAGAGCTTCGGGCGCTCGTGGCCGGCGGCGCCGTCGTCGAGCAGCGGGGCGGCCACCATGGAGGCCGCCACCAGGAGCAGCGCGAGCCAGAGCAGCCGGCGGGCGGTGCGGGCCCGCCGCAGCCGCTCGGGGCGGCGCATCAGGCCGCGGTCGGCGAGCCGGTCGCCGATCTCCTGGACGGCGGTGGAGCGCATCACGGTGCGGCGCAGCGGGCCGAGCTGACGGCTCCCGGTCGGTCCGACGGCGTCCTGGACCGCCTTGTCGACCGCGTCGTACGGCTTGGCGCCGGTGAGCGTGACCAGGCCGGAGCGGCTGACCACGGCCTGCTCGCTCATGTGCATCCGGACCAGGGCGGTGTCGAACACCCGCGCCGGCCCGCCGGACAGGAACGCGGTGTCGAGCAGCGGCAGGCCGCGGCCGGGCAGGCCCTTGGCGTACCGGACCTGGCCGATGCGCTGCCGGGTCCGGACCGCGTGGACCGCGGCGGCCGCCAGCAGGACGGCCGGGACGATGAAGTAGCTGTTGTGCCACATGGGCGGTTCCCCCCGAGGTGGTGATGGTTCGTCAGGGCCCGGTGGCCCCGCAGTCGCCGACGGCCGGCCGGGTGTCCGACAGTCGACGGCTACCGGCTACCGGCTACCGGTTACCGGCGCAGGGCCCGGCGCAGGCGGGTGAGCGGGCCCGGCGGTCGTACGGGGGCCGGGTGGAGCCACTGCTCCAGGGCCCGGCGGTGGTCGGCGGCGAGCGGGCCGCCGTCGGTGAGCACCCACTGCGCGAAGGCCCGGGCGTCGGCCCGGTAGCCGCCGGTCTGCGGGTGGGAGCGGGCGTAGTCGAGGAAGAGCGGCCCGTACCCCGCCCCGAGCGTACGGGGCAGGTCGGGGGCCACCTTGGCGGTGGTGTCCCGCCGCTTGGCGGCCAGGCCGGTGGACTGGGCGCGGACCTGGCGTTCGTCGAAGCCGGGCGGGACGGGGCCGTCGGCCACCAGGGCGGCCAGCAGTTCCTCCTGGCGCCGGGCCAGGCGCCGCCGGGCGGCGGCGAGGTCCTGGTCGGCGGTGTCCCGCGCGGTCCCGGTCAGGTCGGTCATCGCCGGGTGCTCCCCTCCAGCACCCGGCGGATGGCGTCCAGTTCACCGGCCAGCTCGCTGGGCGGCGGGAAGTTGGCGTCCCGCTCCAGCAGGACCCCGGGCGGGGCGGTCCGCGCGCACAGCTCGGCCAGCACCTCCAGCACCGGTTCGGTGACGGGGTGGGCGTGGGTGTCGTGCCAGACGCCGTCGACCAGGGTGCCGCCCGCGACGTGGACGTAGGCGAGCGCCTCCAGCGGCAGGCGGTCGAGCTCGGCGGCCGGGTCGATGCCGAGGTTGACCCGGTTGGTGTGCAGGTTGGCGACGTCGATCAGCAGCCGGACGCCGGTGCGCTCGACCAGCTCGGCGAGGAACTGGCCCTCGGTGAACTCGTCGTCCGGCCAGGCGAGCTGGGCGGCGATGTTCTCCAGGGCGAGCGGTACCGGCAGCTGGTCCTGGGCGATCCGGACGTTCTCGGCGATCACCCGCAGCGAGTCCCGGGTGCGCGGGACGGGCAGCAGGTGGCCGGCCTCCAGGCCGCCGGCCCGGACGAACGCCAGGTGCTCGGTGACCAGCGGGGAGCCGAGCGCCAGCGCGGCCTCGGCGAGCCGGGCGAGGCGGGCGGGGTCGGGCAGGTCGGCGCCGCCGAGGCCGAGGCCGACGCCGTGCGGGACGACGGTGACGCCGCGTCCGCGCAGGACGGTCAGGGAGTCGGGCAGGTGGTCGGCGCAGATGTTCTCGGCGACCACCTCGACCCAGTCCAGGCCGGGCTGGCGCTCGACCATGGTGTCGATCTCGCCGCGCCAGCCGAGGCCGACGCCCAGGCGGGGCGCGGCGTCCCGGGAGGCGGTGTCCCGGGGCGCGGTCGCCAGCGGTGCGGCGTCCTGGGGCGCGGTGTCCCGGGGTGCGGTGGCCAGGGCAGGGGAAGTCATCGGTTCGCCCCCTTCGGAGGGCCGGGTGGGAGGGCCGTCGACCGGTGCGGCGTCGTCGCCGGACCCGTGTGGCCGTGTTGCTGAGGATGTCCCCGGGTGGGGTGGCTGCCAAGCCTCACCCGGTCTTCTCAGAGCATTATTTGAGCATGTCGTTCCGGTCGTGAGGGACTTGGGTCCCGAGCCCGGGCCGTCCCCCGCAGGTGGGGGTGCCCTCCGGCGGATAAATCGGAGGCGCCGGGCGGGTGGGCGCGACTAGCGTGGGAATCCATGACTTCTTCGAATTCCTCCCCCCTGACGATCCGGGACTTCCGTCCCGAGGACGCCGAGGCCGTGGCCGCGGCCCACCGGGCCGGGCGCGAGCACCTGGTGCTCTCCGCCGAGACCCTGCTCTGGCTGAACGGCCGGCCGAGCCCCGAGGAGCACTTCCGCACCTTCGTCGCCGAGCTGGACGGCCGGGTGGTCGGCGCGGTGCGCTGCGGAGTGGTGCTCGGGACGTCCGTCGCGGGTGTCGGCTACGCCAACGGCAGTGTGCTGCCCGGGTTCCGGCGGCGCGGCGCGGCCACCGCGCTGCTGGCCGCGGCCGAACGGCACCTGGTCGGGCACGGGGTGACGGAACTGCACACCTGGATGGACGACGAGCCCGCCTCGGTGGCCTTCGCCACCGCCCGGGGGTACCGGCTCGGGCGCACCATGCAGTTCGCCGGACGGGACCTGGCGCTGCCGCTGCCGCCGGCGCCCGTACTGCCGCCCGGCGTCGAGCTGCGCCCGGCCGCGGACTGGGCGGCCGACCCGCACCCGGTGTTCCTGGTCGAGGCGGACGCCATCCTGGACGAGCCCGGCAGCGAGGTGCCGATGGACGCCCTGGAGTACGAGGACTGGCTGCGCGACGACTGGAACCGGCCGGACCGGGACCTGGCCCTGAGCGTCGTCGCCGTGGTGGACGGCCGGCCGGCCGCGTTCAGCATGGTGCAGACCGACGGGGTGGACCGCTACTGGTCCGCGTTCACCGCCTGCCACCGGGAGTTCCGCGGCCGCGGGCTGACCAAGTCGGCCAAGCTGGAGTCCCTGCGGCTCGCCGCCGCGGCGGGCCTCCGGCACGCGTACACCAGCAACGACACGACCAACGGGCCGATGCTGGCGATCAACGCCTGGCTGGGTTACGAGCGCTGCGCGGCGGAGCGCAAGGGGATCAAGCGGCTGGGGCGGCCGTCGGAGCAGGGGGCCTGACGCCGCCGGGCCGCGTCCCCGGACGCGGCCCGCGCCCGCACCTGTGGCCGTGCCCGTTTCGCCCCCGGTTTCGCAGTGGCGGGGGCCGGGCCACTTCGGCCAGATGTGGTCCAGACCACGTGGGACGAATCGGGACAGCCCGGGCTGCTTCGGGCGCGAAGTGGCTTGAACTGTAATGGTTTTGCTCCACTCCTGTCACGACCTGGGCATAATCGCGCACATGACGATCAGCCGTGCGAACGTGAGCGCGATTGCCGAGGACCTGTACGTGTGGCTCCCGCCGAAGCGGGGGTGGGGCCTGGCCAACTGTGGCCTGCTGGCCTCGGAGACCACCGCGCTCTGGATCGACACGCCGTACGACCCCTCGATGGCCGGGGAGTTCCTCGCCGCGAGCCGGCGGCTGCTGCCGGCCGGGGTCGGGGTCGACCGGGTGGTCGTCACCCACGCCAACGGGGACCACCTGTGGGGCGCCGGGGTGCTGCCGGACGCCGAGGTGATCGCCACCCGCGAGGCGCTGGAGCACATCCACTGGGAGCCCACCCCGCAGCAGCAGCACGCGCTGGTCACCAACAGCGACCCGGACTCGCCGCTCGGCGGCTACCTGAAGGAGCACTTCGGGCAGTTCGACTGGTCCGGCACCGAGCCGGTGCGCCCCGACACCGTCTTCACCGGCGAGCTGGAACTGACCGTCGGCCGCTACCCGGTGCGGATCACCAGCCTGCCCGCCGCCCACACCGGCGGCGACCTGCTGGTCCACCTCCCGCACCAGCGCGCGGTGTTCACCGGCGACGTGATCTTCTCCTCGACGCCCGAGCAGCCCGGCGACCACCCCTCGCACTGGGCCGGACCGCTGGAGAACGTCATCGGCGCCTGCGAGCAGGCCCTGGCCACCGGCGCGGAGATCTTCGTCCCCGGCCACGGCCCGGTGCTCGACCGCGACGGCGTTCGCGAGCACATCGGCTACCTCGCCTACGTCCGCGAGCGCGCCCACGCCCTGCACGCCGCCGGGATACCCGCGCTGGACGCCGCCCGGCGGGTGATAGCCGAGCAGCGCCACCCCGAACTCGGCCTGCCCGAGCGGCTGGTGATCACCGTCGCTGCCGAGTACCGGCACCTGGACGGCTCGGCGGCCCCGGGCGCCCTGGAGGCCCTGGGCCAGGTCGCCCTGGTGGCCCGGGAACTGGCCGAGGACGAGGCCCGCACCCAGCGCCCGCGCACCGCCAGGCCCTGACCCCGCCAGGGCCCGGCACCGCCCGATCCTGATCCCGTCCGGCCCCGTCGCCCGGTCGTCCCGGCCGCACCACCCGGTCCACCCCGCAAGCACCCCCGAGGACTTCGATGACGCAGATCGCGCTGATCGTCCTGGCGCTGGTCGCCGCCGCGGCCGCGGCCGTGCTCGCCCGCGGCCGGGCCGTCGCCGTCACCCGGGCGACGGCCGCCGAGACCGCGCTCGGCCGGGGCGAGGAGCGCGCCCGGACCGCCGAGGGCCGGCTCGCCCGCGCGGAGCAGCAGCAGCGCGACGCGCAGGAGGCCGCCCGGCGCTCCGCCGAGGAGGCCCGGCGGGCTGAGGAGCGCACCCGGGCCGCCGAGGACAGCGTCCGCGAGGCGCAGGAGGCGGCCCGGCAGGCGCAGGACACCGTCCGGGACGCCATGCAGCAGGGCTCCGCCGCGACCGCCCGGGCCGAGCAGGCCGAGCGCGCGCTCGCCGAGGCCGAGGCGCGCGGCACCGCGCTGCTCGCCGAGATCGGCCACCTCGCCCAGGAGCGGGTCGCCGCCACCGCCGTACGGCTCACCCACGGCAACGCCCCGCTGGTCGGCCCGCTGGACCCGCAGGCCGTCGGCCCGGAGGCGGTCCGGGCGCTGCAGGGCGTCCTGGACGCCGCCCAGGCCGCCCTCGCCGACGAGCGCGAGCGGGTGGACGCCGCCGCCCGCGCCGCCATGCGCGGCGCCACCTCCCGGATCCAGACCCTGCTGTACCAGATCCAGAGCCTGGTCCAGCAGCTCCAGCACGAGAACGACGACCCCCGGCTGCTGGAGGTCGACTTCCGTAACGAGGTCGCGCTGCGCCGGATCCAGACCATCGCGGTGCTCTGCGAGGCCTGGCCGGGACTGGCCCGCACCGACTCGCCGCTCGCCGAGGTGGTCGTCGGCGCGCTCTCCCGGGTGCCCGGCTACGCCCGGATCAAGGTCGCCAACCACCTGCGCGAGCAGCGCCTCGCCGTGGTCGCCCGGGCCGCCGAGCCGATCGCCGTCACCATCGCCGAGCTGCTCGCCAACGCCACCGCCTGCTCCCACCCGGAGACCGACGTCCCGGTCACCGTCCAGCAGGGCGGCCGCGGCGCGCTGGTGATCATCGACGACAGCGGCATCGGCATGGACGAGGACCAGCTGCGCCGCGCCCGCCGGCTGCTGGCCGGCCCGCCCGACATGCTGCTCACCGAGCTCGGCAACCCGCCCAAGACCGGCTTCGCGGTGATCGGCAAGCTGGCCCGCCAGTACGGCTTCTCCTGTCACATCGAGCCCTCGCCGTACGGCGGCATGCGGACCATCCTGCGCATCCCGGCCGCGCTGGTGACCGTCGTGGACGACGAGCAGCCGCTGTCGGTGCTCACCCCGCTGCCGCTGCGGGCCGGCTCCGGCCCGGCCCCGGCGCCCACCGTCGCGGCCGTCCCGCCGATGCGCGACGCGGACGAGCAGGACGGCCCGCGGCTCGCCGACCGCCACAACCAGCCGGGCCCGCACCCGGCCCCGGCCATCCGCGTGGTGCCCGACCCGGTCGCGGACGGCCCGGCGGGGGAGGGCCAGGCGGGTGCGTCCGTCCCGGCCGAGCCCGGCCCGGACGCCCCCGCGACGGACACCCCCGCGACGGACGCGTCCGCGGCCGACGACGGCACCGGCCTGCCCACCCGGCGCCGCCGCCGTCCGCTGGCCGCCGAGCAGCCCGCCGCCGTACGGCCGGCCGCCGCGAAGCCCGCCCCCGCCCGCGCGGCCGCGCGCACCCCCGAGCAGGCCGCCGCCCACTGGCAGGCGCTGCAGCAGGGCACCGACTCCGGCCGGGCCGCCGTGGCCCGGGCCGAGCGCGAGGAGGCCGCCGGGGCCGCCCCCGGCCGGACCGCCCCCGGAAACAGCGACAGCACCACCGGTACGACCGGCACCACCCCCGGCGACACCACCGCCGACCGCGACCCCGGTGACCCGAGCACCGGTCCGACCTCAGAAGGAGCCGAGCAGTGAGCAGCACGCCCAGCCCGACCGCCACCGACGAGATCTCGTGGGTGCTGACCCCGCTGCTGGAGCTCCCGGGGGTGCTGCACGCCGTCATCGCCACCGGGGACGGCCTGGTCGAGGGCGCCTCGGACGGCCTGGAGCGCGCCTCGGCCGAGCGGGTCGCCGCGATGACCGCCACCGTGCACGCCGCCGCCCGGGCCTTCACCGCCGCGTTCACCGACGTCGAGCGGCCCCGGCTGGCCCAGACCGTGGTGGAGTCCGACCTCGGCTACGCCGTCGTGGTGCCCGCCGGGGAGAACACCTCGCTCGCCGTCTTCACCTCGCCGGACGCCCAACTCGGCAACGTCGCCTACCAGATGCAGCTGCAGGTCGCCGCCCTCGGTCGCGCGCTCGCGAGCCCGACCCGGCGGCAGGACGACGACGTCCGGTCATGACCGCCGTCCCCCGCAGGCGGATGGTCCCCGCCTACCTGGCCACCGGCGGCCGCAGCCGCCCCGGCACCAAGGGCTTCGAGCGGCTGACCGTGCTGTTCGCCGACCGCGCGGACCCGCCGGAGGCGCTCGACCCCGAACACCGCCGGCTCTGGGAACTGCTGCGCCCCGGCGCGCTGACCGTGGTGGAGGCCGCCGCGCACCTGAGCCTGCCGGTCAGCGCCACCGTCTTCCTCGCGGCCGACCTGGTCGAGGCGGGCTGCCTGCACGCCCGCGCGCCGATCCCGCGCGCCCAGCAGACCGACCGCTCCATCGTCGAGAGGCTCCTCGTTGGACTCCGTGCGCTCCGGTGACCCGGCCGCCCGGCCGGAACCGGAAGACCAGAGCCGGGTGGGCTACCTGCCCGACCAGGACCAGACGCTGATGAAACTGGTGGTGGCCGGCCCGTTTGGCGTCGGCAAGACCACCCTCATCCGGACCCTCTCCGAGATCGCCACCCTGCACACCGAGGAGGCGATGACCGAGACCGGCCGCCCGGTGGACGACCTGGCGGGCGTACCCGGGAAGTCCACCACCACCGTCGCCGTCGACTTCGGCCGGCTCACCCTGCCCGGCAACGTGGTGCTCTACATGTTCGGCACCCCCGGCCAGCGCCGCTTCTTCCCGCTCTGGCAGGACATCGCCCGCGGCGCGGTGGGCGCCCTGGTGCTCGCCGACACCCGCCGGCTGGCCGACTCCTTCGAGATCATGGACATGGTCGAGGAGCAGGGTCTGCCGTACGCCGTCGCCGTCAACCGCTTCCCGGACGCGCCGGACCACCCGGTCGAGGTGCTGCGCACCCACCTGGACCTGCACGCCGCCACCCCGCTGCTGCTCTGCGACGCGCGCGAGCGCGACAGCAGCCTGGACGCGCTGATCGCGCTGGCCGAGCACGTCCTGGAGGCCCTGCCCGCCGCCCCCGCCGGCCCGGACCCCGCCGGCCCGGACCCCGTCACCTCGGACCCCGCCACCCCGGAGCAGCCGTGACCGTCGAGTCCCGCCCGACCCCGATCCACGGCCCGGTCTTCGCCGCCGACCCCCAGCTGGTCTACGAGCGGCTGCGGCGGCACGGCGCGGTCGCCCCGGTGGAGATCGCGCCCGGCGTCGAGGCCCTGCTGGTCACCGACTACCAGGCCGCGCTGGACCTGCTGCGCGACACCGACACCTTCTCCAAGGACTCCCGGGCCTGGCAGCGGACCGTCCCGCCGGACTCCCCGCTGCTGCCGGTGCTCGGCTACCGCCCGACCGCGCTGTTCAGCGACGGCGAGACCCACGCGCGCTACCGGGCGGTGATCACCGACGCCCTCGCGCTGTTCGAGCCGCATCGGCTCCAGCGCCAGGTCGCCGAGACCGCGCACCGGCTGATCGACCGCTTCGCCGCCGTCGGGCACGCCGACCTGATCGCCGAGTACGCCCGCCGGCTGCCCGCCTTCGCGCTCACCACCTGGTTCGGCGTGCCGCAGGAGCAGCGCGAGGAGGTGGTGGACGCGATCACCGGGCTGATCGAGTCCACCGCCCGGGCCGGCGCCTCGTACGGGAAGCTCCTGGCGGTGGTCACCGCGATGGTCGCCGAGCGCCGCGAGCGCCCCCGGCACGACCTCACCTCGATGTACGTCACCCACCCGGTCGGGCTGGACGACGACGAGGTGATCCGGCAGATCACCCTGACCCTGATCGCCGGGCACGAGCCGACCACCAACCTGATCGGCAACGCCCTGCTGCGCCTGCTCACCGACGCCCGCTACGCCGGCTCCCTGTTCGGCGGGGCGATGACCGCCCACCAGGCGATCGACGAGGTGCTCTGGCACGAGCCGCCGATGGCCAACCTCTCGGCCCACTACCCGCGGTACGACATCACCTTCCACGGCCGCGAGATCAAGGCGGGCACGCTGGTGCTGGTCTCGTACGCGGCCGCCAACTCCCAGGCCGCGCCGCCCACCGACGGCGGCGGGCTGCGCAGCGGCGAGAGCGCCCACCTGGCCTGGGCGGCCGGTCCGCACGCCTGCCCGGCCCGGGACCCGGCCCTGCTGATCGCGATCACCGCCATCGAGCAGCTGGGCAGCCGCCTCAGCGACCTCGAACTGTCCACCCCCGCCGAGGACCTGCTCTGGCGCCCGGGCCCGTTCCACCGGGCCCTGACGCACCTCCCGGTCCGCTTCGCACCGGTCGAGGGGTAGGCCCGGACGGGCCTGGACGGGCCTGGACGGGCCTGGACGGGCCCGGACGGCGCGGAGGCCCGGACACCGTACGTGTCCGGGCCTCCGCGCGCGGGTCCGGCCCTACTCGGCCGGCTTCAGCGTCAGCGAGACGCTGTTGATGCAGTACCGCTGGTCCGTCGGCGTGCCGTAGCCCTCGCCCTCGAAGACGTGCCCGAGGTGCCCGCCGCAGCGGGCGCAGCGCACCTCGACCCGGCGCATGCCGAGCGAGGTGTCCTCGATGTACTGGACCCGGTCCCCGGCCAGCGGCGCGTAGTAGGACGGCCAGCCGCAGTGGCTGTCGAACTTGGTCTCGGAGCTGAACAGTTCGGCCCCGCAGGCCCGGCAGCCGTAGACGCCGACGGTCTTGGAGTCGGTGTACTCACCGGTGAACGGCCGCTCGGTGCCCGCCTCGCGGAGCACGTGGTACTCCTCGGGGCTGAGCTGGGCGCGCCACTCGGCCTCGGTCTTCTCGATCTCGTAGCTCATCACGGGCTCCCGGTCGCGGTGGACGTCGGACGGACGTATGTCAGACGTTGGAAGCAACGTTCGCGAGGTGCCGCAGGATTTCCGGGCCGAGGTTGGTGACGTCACCGGCGCCCATGGTGAGCAGCAGGTCGCCCGGGCGGGCGAGGCCGGCCAGCAGGGCGGGGGCGGCGGCGAAGGAGTGCTCCGCGGTGACCTCGGCGCCGGCCCGGCGGGCCGCGTCGATGATCAGCTCGCTGGTCACGCCGGGGATCGGGTCCTCGCGGGCCGGGTAGATGTCCAGCACCACCGAGGCGTCGGCCAGCGCCAAGGCCTGGCCCATCTCCTCGGAGAGCTGCTGGGTGCGGCTGAACAGGTGCGGCTGGAAGACCACCAGCACCCGGCCCCCGCCGGTCAGGCCCTCGCGGATGGCCTCCAGGTCGGCGGTCATCTCGGTGGGGTGGTGGGCGTAGGAGTCGATCACCTGGACCCCGCCGGCCTCGCCCTTGAGCTGGAGGCGGCGGCGCACGCCGGTGTAGGCGCCGAGCGCCTTGGCCAGGTCGGCGGCCGGGACGCCCAGCGCGACGCCGGCGGCCAGCGCGGACACCGCGTTGTGGGCGTAGTGGCGGCCGGGCACCGAGACGGTGAAGCTCAGCTCGGCGCCGTCCAGCAGGACGGTGACCTCGCTGGTCATGCCGTGGGCGACCACCGAGAGCACCCGCAGGTCGGCGTCCTCGGCGGAGCCGACCGTCACCACGTTCAGGCCCTCGCGGCCGGCCACCCGGGAGGTGAGCTCGCGGGCGCCGTCGTGGTCGGCCGAGACCACCAGGGTGCCGCCGGGGACGATCCGGCCGACGAAGGTCTCGAAGGACTCGTAGATCTCCTCGATCGACGCGTAGTTGGCGTGGTGGTCCAGCTCCACGTTGAGCACGATCGCCACCTCGGGCGCGTACTTGTGGAAGCTGCGGTCGCTCTCGTCCGCCTCGGCGACGAAGATCTCGCCGGTGCCGTGGTGGGCGTTGGAGCCGGGCGCGTCGAGGTCGCCGCCGATCGCGTAGGACGGGTCCAGGCCCAGCTCGCCGAGGGCGACGGCGAGCATGCTGGTGGTGGTGGTCTTGCCGTGGGTGCCGGCCACCGCCAGCGCCCGGCGCCCGCCCATCAGCGCCGCCAGCGCGTCGGAGCGGTGCACCACCGGGATGCCGCGCTCGTGGGCGGCCACCAGCTCCGGGTTGTCGGCCCGGATCGCGCTGGAGACGACCACGCTGCTGGTGCCGTCCGGCACGTGCTCGGCGGCGTGGCCGACGTGCACGGTGGCGCCGAGGGCGCGCAGCGCGAGGACGGTCTCGGACTCCTTGGAGTCGCTGCCCGAGACGCTGGCCCCGCGCACGGCGAGGATCTTCGCCAGGCCGGACATCCCGGCGCCGCCGATGCCGATGAAGTGCGGGGCGTGCAGGTCGTGCGCGGCGTCGTTCAAGGCGTGGCTCCGTAGGGGCGGGGGCAGACAGGGCGGGCGGACGGGTCGGGAAGACGGAATCGTCCTCGCGGGCGGACCGCAAGGACGATTCTGCACCACCGGCGTGCCGGGCCGGTCGGGTCAGGAGTCGCTGGCGAAGAGCCTGAGCACGGGGACGCCCACCTTGTGCCGGGCCTGGGAGGCCCAGTCGCGGTGGAAGAACTCCTCCACGAAGTGCGGTGAGGTGAGCACCACGACCTCGTCCGCCCGCTGCTCCCCGACGACCGCGCGCAGCCGCTCCAGCGGCTTCTCCCCGACCAGCTCGCCGACCGCCTCGGCCCCGGCCGAGCGCAGGTGGCGCAGGCTGTGCTCCAGCGACTCGCCGGCCACGGTCGGACCGCTCTCGGACTCGTCGTGCTCGTGCACCACCTTGTCGAGGTGGCCGAGGGCGACGTCGTCGAGCGCCCGCAGCAGTTCGTCCTGCCGGCCGCGCGGCTGCATCAGGACGACGAAGGACACCTTCTCCTCGCCGTGGAGCGTGGTGACGAGCTCCACGTCCGCGTCGGAGAGAGCCTTTTCGATCATCAGTACCGTCTTGAACACGTGAGTCCCTTCCAGTGGCCGGCCCCCGGGCCCCGGCATCCCATAACGGGATCACGATCAGGGGGTCACGGGGTTGTCCGAACCGGGGTGACGCAGGTAGCGGGTGAAGAGGAATCCTTTCTGCTCGATCAATGAGACCAGCCGCATCCGCTGCACGTCCGGCATTCGGGCATCGTGCAGGATGCGCGGCGCGTCGCCGCCGGTGAGCAGCGGAGCCAGCGACAGGCACAGCTCGTCCAGCAGGCCGGCCGCCGCCAGCTGCCCCAGCAGGCGCGGGCCGCCCTCGGTCAGCAGCCTGGTCCAGCCCCGTTCGGCCAGGGCCGCCACGCCCGCCCGCAGGTCCACCGAACCGGTGCCGGCGAGCACCAGGTCGGCCACCCCGGCGACCGCCCGGCGGCGCTCCGCGGGGGCGTCCTCGGTGGTGACGACCACCGTCCTGACCAGCGGCTCGGTGAACAGCGGCGCGGTCAGGTCCAGCTCCAGCGAGCGGCTCACCACGGCGATCGCCGGGGCGGGCGCCTGCCCCGCCGCCGCCCGGGCCGCCGCGAACTCCTTGCGGGCCCGGGCCGGCCGGTAGCCCTCGGCACGGACCGTCTCCGCGCCCACCACTACCACGTCCGACAGCGCCCGCAGCACCCCGAAGATCCGCTTGTCGGCATCGCCGGAGAGGCCCTCGGACAGCCCGTCCAGCTTGGCCCCGCCGTCCAGGCCGGACACCATGTTGGCGCGCAGCCAGGGGCGCCCCTGATTCACCTGTTCGGGGTACGCGTAGACGGCGGCGAGCGATTCCAGTGCGGCCGGATCGGCGAGCCGCCCGCCCAGCGGGCTGATCAACTGTTGCATGTCCCCAGTCTTCCACCGCGGGCCGTGGGCCGTTCGGGGCCGCGGGTCGTTCGGACGGCGTACGGGGCAGGCGTACCCTCTACTGATGTGCCCGCAGCCTCCCACTCCGCAACCGCGACCGAGCCGATAGCAGCCGCACACGCCTCCGGCTCCCCGATCGCGCTCACCGACCGCCGACCCGTCGTGCCCGCCGAGCGGCTGGTCGCCGAGATGGTCCCGCCGCCCCGGTTCGCCGACGTGAGCTTCGGGACGTACATTCCGGACCCGACCCAGCCGAGCCAGTACGAGGCCGTCCAGGTCCTGGAGCAGTTCGCGGCGACCCTCGGCGGAGGAAACGGTTCCGCGCCCAAGCGCAGCTGGTTCCGCCGCTCCGCCCCCGCACCCACCGGCCCGGCCGGGGTCTACCTCGACGGCGGCTACGGCGTCGGCAAGACCCACCTGCTCGCCTCGCTCTGGCACGCCGCCCCCGGCCCCAAGGCCTTCGGCACCTTCGTCGAGCTGACCAACCTGGTCGGCGCCCTCGGCTTCCAGCAGGCCGTGCGGACCCTCTCCGGGCACACGCTGCTCTGCATCGACGAGTTCGAGCTCGACGACCCGGGCGACACCGTGCTGGTCTCCACCCTGCTCGGCCGGCTGGTCGACAACGGCGTGAAGCTGTGCGCCACCTCGAACACCCTGCCGGAGAAGCTCGGCGAGGGCCGCTTCGCCGCCGCCGACTTCCTGCGCGAGATCCAGGGCCTGTCCGCGCACTTCCGCCCGATGCGGATCGACGGCCAGGACTACCGCCACCGCGGCCTGCCGGACGCCCCGCCGCCGTACACCGACGAGGCCGTCACGGCCGCCGCGGCCCGCACCCCCGGCGCCTCGCTGGACGACTTCGACGCCCTGCTCGCCCACCTCTCCGCCGTCCACCCCAGCCGCTACGGCGCGCTGCTGGACGACGTCGCCGCGGTCTGCCTGCGCGGCGTCCGCCAGATCGACGACCAGTCCACCGCGCTGCGCCTGGTCGTGCTGGCCGACCGGATGTACGACCGCGAGCTGCCGATCACCGCCTCCGGCCTCCCCTTCGACCAGGTCTTCCCGGAGGAGATGCTGCGCGGCGGCTACCGCAAGAAGTACCTGCGCGCCATCTCCCGCCTGGTCGCCCTCGCCCGGGACAGCGCCAAGGCCTGACCCGTGACCCTCCCCCTCGCCCGGCAGTTGTTCCCACTGCCGAGCGAGGGGGAGAGGCATGACCGGTGACGAGTCCAGGGCGGGCTACGGGATCGAGATCGAGCCCGAGGTGCGGGTGTGGCTCCAGAACTGCCCGACCGTCGAGTACCGGGCGGCCGAACGCGCCGCCGACCGCCTCGCCGAGGACGGCGAGGCGCTGTCGTTTCCGTTGGCGAGCCACCTGGGCGGCCCGCTGCGCGAGTTGCGGATCGGGTCCATGCGCATCACGTACTGGCTCGCGCCGGGGCGGAGGGCTGTGCTGCTGACGGTCTTCCGCAAGACTGGGAACCGCGAGACCGATCAGGTCGAACGGGCGCGCCGCGCGCAGAAGGTCTGCGAGGCGGAGCACGGGCCCGCCGCCGATCACGAGATCTACGACCGGGAGGAGCAGCGATGAGCAGCGGCTACCACACCCGTTGGACCGTGCCGGCGGAGCACCGGGAGAGCGAGGAGTACCGCGCGGCCGGGCGGCGGATGGCGCTGGCCGAGGCCGTGTACGCCCGACGCTCCGCGCTCGGGTGGACACTCGCCGAGCTCGCCGAGCGGGCCGGGCTGGACGAGGAGACCGTCGAGGGCATCGAGGAGAGCGGGGTCGATCCGACCCTTCCGCTGATCGAGCGACTCGCCGCCGCCTTCGACTCCGTCGTGCGGATCGATCCCGCCCGGGAGCCGGCCATGAGCTTCGAGGCCCACGCGGCCTGATCGAACCGGCCTCGCTTGTCGGTGGTGGGTCGTACCGTTGAGTGGTGCGTCCCATCACGAGTATTGAGCGGTCCGTGGCGCCTTTCGAGGTCGTCAGCCCCTTCCAGCCGAACGGCGACCAGCCGGCGGCGATCGCCGAGCTGGAACGGCGGATCAGGGGAGGGGAGAAGGACGTCGTGCTGCTCGGTGCCACCGGCACCGGCAAGTCGGCCACCACGGCCTGGATGATCGAGAAGCTGCAGCGGCCCACCCTGGTGATGGCGCCGAACAAGACGCTGGCCGCGCAGCTGGCGAACGAGTTCCGCGAGCTGCTGCCGAACAACGCGGTCGAGTACTTCGTCTCGTACTACGACTACTACCAGCCCGAGGCGTACGTCCCGCAGACGGACACCTACATCGAGAAGGACTCCTCGATCAACGAGGAGGTCGAGCGGCTGCGCCACTCGGCGACCAACTCGCTGCTCACCCGCCGGGACGTGGTGGTGGTGGCCTCGGTCTCCTGCATCTACGGCCTCGGCACCCCGCAGGAGTACGTGGACCGGATGGTGCGGCTCAAGGTCGGCGAGGAGATCGACCGGGACGAGCTGCTGCGCCGCTTCGTCGACATCCAGTACGCCCGCAACGACGTGGCCTTCACCCGCGGCACCTTCCGGGTCCGCGGCGACACCATCGAGATCTTCCCGGTCTACGAGGAGCTCGCCGTCCGGATCGAGATGTTCGGCGACGAGATCGAGGCGCTGTACACCCTGCACCCGCTCACCGGCGAGATCATCAGCCAGGACGACTCGGTCCACGTCTTCCCCGCCTCGCACTACGTGGCCGGCCCCGAGCGGATGGAGCGCGCGGTCAACGGCATCGAGGCGGAGCTGGCGCTGACGCTCGCGAAGCTGGAGAAGCAGGGCAAGCTGCTGGAGGCCCAGCGGCTGCGGATGCGCACCACCTACGACATCGAGATGCTGCGCCAGATCGGCACCTGCTCGGGCGTCGAGAACTACTCGATGCACTTCGACGGCCGCGAGCCCGGCTCCCCGCCGAACACCCTGCTCGACTACTTCCCGGAGGACTTCCTCCTGGTCATCGACGAGTCGCACGTCACCGTCCCGCAGATCGGCGCGATGTACGAGGGCGACGCCTCGCGCAAGCGCACCCTGGTCGAGCACGGCTTCCGGCTGCCCTCCGCGATGGACAACCGCCCGCTGAAGTGGGAGGAGTTCCTGGAGCGGACGGACCAGACGGTCTACCTGTCGGCGACGCCCGGCCCGTACGAGCTGTCGCGCGGGGACGGCCAGGTCGAGCAGATCATCCGCCCGACCGGCCTGATCGACCCCGAGGTGATCGTCAAGCCGACCGAGGGCCAGATCGACGACCTGGTGCACGAGGTCCGCAAGCGGGTCGAGCGGGACGAGCGCGTCCTGGTCACCACGCTGACCAAGAAGATGGCCGAGGACCTCACCGACTACATGCTCGGCCTGGACATCCGGGTCCGGTACCTGCACAGCGACGTGGACACCCTGCGCCGGGTGGAGCTGCTGCGCGAGCTGCGGGCGGGCCGGTACGACGTGCTGGTCGGCATCAACCTGCTGCGCGAGGGCCTGGACCTGCCCGAGGTGTCGCTGGTGGCGATCCTGGACGCGGACAAGGAGGGCTTCCTGCGCTCCGGCACCTCGCTGATCCAGACGATCGGCCGCGCGGCCCGCAACGTCTCCGGCCAGGTCCACATGTACGCGGACAAGATCACCCCCGCGATGGAGAAGGCCATCGACGAGACCAACCGCCGCCGGGCCGTGCAGCAGGCCTACAACAAGGAGCACGGGATCGACCCGCAGCCGCTGCGCAAGAAGATCGGCGACATCCTGGACACCCTCGCCCGCGAGGACGTGGACACCGACGAGCTGCTCTCCACCGGCTACCGGAACCAGGGCAAGGGCAAGGCCCCGGTCCCGGCGCTGGGGGCGGAGCGCAAGCCGGCCAAGTCCCTGCCGGCCGCCGAACTGGCGGACCTGATCCAGGAGATGACCGACCGGATGCACACGGCCGCCGCCGACCTCCAGTTCGAGGTCGCGGCCCGGCTGCGCGACGAGGTCAAGGAGCTGAAGAGGGAACTGCGGCAGATGCGCGAGGCCGGAGTGGCGTAGCCGCACCCGCCGGGGCGCACCCGCGGGGCGCACCCGTACGGCGCCGGGCCTGGCCGGAATGACACCGGTCAAGTCCGCGGGTGTCTCAGCCTTGCCACAAACGGGCAGACCCGGGGGAGCCCGGGGTGCCGCAGGCCCTAGGCTGGCCTGCGGCATCGTGCCCTCGGGACGGGGTTTGCGGGCCGTACGCAGAGGGGGCCTCAGCCGGGGGACGGCGACGGGGTGTTCCACCGTGGAGCCGCTCGGCTGTGACCGCGCGGCCGGCAGAGAGGACAACGTCGTGTCGGTGAACCTGGCCAAGGGGCAGCGGGTCAGCCTCCAGAAGGGGCAGGGCGGCGCCCTGACCGTGGTCCGGATGGGCCTCGGCTGGCAGGCCGCCCCCAAGCGCGGGCTGTTCGGCAGCCGCACCCGGAAGATCGACCTGGACGCCTCGGCGCTGCTGTACGCCGAGCGGACCCCGTCCGACGTGGTGTTCTTCTCACACCTGGAGAGCAACGACGGCTCCGTGCGGCACACCGGCGACAACCTGGAGGGCGGCTCCGGGGCCGAGGACGACGAGGCGATCCTGGTCGACCTGGTGCACGTGCCCGTGAACATCACCCAGGTGGTGTTCACGGTGAGCTCGTACACCGGGCAGACCTTCGCCGAGGTGCAGCGGGCGCACTGCCGGCTGGTGGACGAGGCCACCGGGCTGGAGCTGGCCCGCTACGAGCTGGCGGGCGGCGGGCCGCACACCGGGCAGATCATGGCCAAGGTGGTCCGGGACGGCGACGGCGGCTGGGAGATGCAGGCGATCGGCGCGCCGGCGAAGGGGCGGACCTTCCAGGACCTGCTGCCGGCGATCGAGCCGTTCCTGTAGCCGGCCGCGTAGCCGTTCCAGTAGCCCGCTCCGCGCGGTTCTTTACCTTCTTTACCTTCCCTTGGGATTGCTGTTACTCTCGTTGGCAGCGGAGGGGAGTATTCCTCGACAGCCGACCCCGTCATCACGGGTGCCCGTCGTGGCACCCCGGGGCGCTGGCCCGACGGGCGGAAGAGACCTCCGGCAGTGACGATGACTGTCTCGCCTACCTGCCGGAGGAGCAGTAGTGGACGTTTCCGTAACCATGTGGGTTTCCACGATCCTGGTGCTGATCGCACTGGTCGTGGCGGACTTCTTCATCGGAGGGCGCAAGCCGCACGAGGTCTCGATCAAGGAGGCCGGGATCTGGACGGCCGTCTGGGTCGCCCTGGCGGTGCTCTTCGGCGGCTTCCTCTGGTGGCACTCCGGTGGGGAGCCGGCGGGCGAGTTCTTCGCCGGCTACATCACCGAGAAGTCGCTCAGTGTCGACAACCTCTTCGTGTTCATCCTGATCATGGGCAAGTTCGCGGTGCCCAGGATCTACCAGCAGCGCGTGCTGATGTTCGGTGTGATCATCGCGCTGGTGCTCCGGGCGGTGTTCATCGCCGGCGGCGCCGCGCTGGTCGCCGAGTTCTCCTGGGTGTTCTTCATCTTCGGCGCCTTCCTGATCTGGACGGCCTGGAAGCTGATCAAGGAGGCCCGCGCCGAGGACGAGGGCGACGAGGAGTTCGAGGAGAACCGCGTCCTCAAGTCGATCACCCGCCGCTTCCCGGCCACCGAGGACTACCGCGGCACCAAGCTGTTCGTCCGGGAGAACGGCCGCCGGCTGATCACCCCGATGCTGGTCGTCATGCTGGCGATCGGCACCACCGACGTGCTGTTCGCGCTGGACTCGATCCCGGCGATCTTCGGCCTGACCCAGGACCCGTACATCGTCTTCACCGCCAACGCCTTCGCCCTGATGGGGCTGCGCCAGCTGTACTTCCTGATCGGCGGCCTGCTGAAGAAGCTGGTCCACCTGTCGTACGGCCTGTCGGTGATCCTCGGCTTCATCGGCGTGAAGCTGGTGCTGCACGCCGCGCACGAGGCGGGCGCGACCTGGGCCCCGGAGATCGGCATCCCGTTCTCGCTGGGCTTCATCGTGGTCGTCCTGGCGGTCACCACCTTCACCAGCCTGCGGGCCGCGAAGAAGGCCGAGTCCGCCGAGCACGAGAAGCTCGACGCCTGACGCCTGACGCCTGACGCCTGACGTTCCTGCGCCGCACGGCGCCGGGCACCGCCGAGGCCCCCGCGACCGGAAACGGTCACGGGGGCCTCGGCCGTGCGGCGGGGGAGGGGCTACCAGCCGCGCTCGCGCCACTCGTCGAGGTGCGGGCGCTCGGCGCCGACGGTGGTGTCGGAGCCGTGGCCGGGGTAGACCCAGGCCTCGTCGGGGAGGGCGTCGAAGATCTTCTCGGTGACGTCCCGGTAGAGGGTCCGGAAGGCCTCCGGGTCGCCCCAGGTGTTGCCGACGCCGCCCGGGAAGAGGCAGTCGCCGGTGAAGACGTGCTGGTGGCCCTGCGGGTCGTCGTAGACGAGCACGATGGCGCCCGGGGTGTGGCCGGCCAGGTGCCGGACGGTGAGCTCCACCTCGCCGACCCGGAGCGTGTCGCCGTCCGCGAGCAGCAGCTCGGTGGGGACGTCGATGCCCTCGGCGTCGTGCTCGCCGGCGGCCGTCCGGGCACCGGTGGTGGCGACCACCTCGGCCAGCGCGCCCCAGTGGTCGTGGTGGCGGTGGGTGGTGACCACCGTTTCGAGGTCGTCCCCGACGGTCTCCAGCAGCACCGGCGCGTCGGCGGCCGCGTCGATCAGGAGCTGTTCGTCGGTGGCCCGGCAGCGCAGCAGGTAGGCGTTGTTGTCGTACGGGCCGACGGCCACCTTGGTGATGATCAGGTGGGCCAGTTCCCGCACGTCCGGCGGTCCGCCGACCTTGACCGCTCCGTGGTACGTCATCCGTCTGCTCCTCGTCGTGTGGATCTCCCTGGCATCATCCTCGCGCCGTCAGCCCATGGGGGGAAGCGGGGGCAGGGCGGTGTCGGGGGTGCGGTGCAGGGCGTCGCCGGCGGAGCGGCCGGAGAGCCAGGCGGTGAGGGCGCGGACGGGGCCCCGGACGGTGAGGGCGGGCTCGCCGGTGCCGATGACGGCGCGGTCGTCGGTGTCGTCGGCGACCAGCTCGACGGCCGGCAGGCCGGCCTCCCCGGCCAGGCCGGCGGCGAGCTTGCGGAACTGGGCGACGGCGAAGTCCTCCGGCCAGTCCGCCGGGGTGTGGCCGGCGGCCAGGTCGACGTGGTGGTACTCCAGCTCCAGCAGGCGCTTGTGCGGGATCTGGTGGGCCGGGAAGACGTAGCCGAAGCGGTGCTTGACGGACGCCGCCCAGGCGTCGTCGGTCAGCTGCGCGGCGGCGGCCAGGAAGCGCTCGTGGGACGCGCGCAGGTCGGCGAGGTGGGCGTCGAGCGGGCGGGGCGCGTCGCGCTCGATGTCCTGGTCGCGGGCCTCGTGGCTGGCGTACTGCGGGACGTCGGTGCCGGTGCGGGCGCCGGTCAGCAGGTTGACCAGGGAGTCGGCGTTGCGGGCGAGGTGGGCCAGCACGTGGCCCTTCGTCCAGCCGGGGAGGGCGGAGGGCTCGGCGACGGCGTCGGGCTTCAGCCCGGCGACGGTGCGCAGCAGGCGCCCGGTGCTCTCCTCGACCTGGCCGAGCCAGGAGTCGGCGGCGGACCTCGGGTCGGTCATCGAATCTGCCTTCCGTGCGGAACGGGGCGTTGCCCGGAGCGGGCTTCGCTCGTTGACCAGGTGACGCTACCGCCGAATCCGGGCCCTGAGCAGGGGGTTTTCGGGTACGCGCACCGTGCGGGTACGGACGGCCCGGGGGGTGGCCTCACTCGTTCGGGTGGTCCCGGCTGGACAAGGTCGATATTCGAACGTCTGAGCTATAGGCTGGCTGCCGCATCCTGGAAGAAGCAGCACATCCCAACGCAAGCCCTCTCGCCCCGGAGAAAGGCGCCAGAAGCAGTGGCCGACCGCCTCATCGTCCGCGGTGCTCGCGAGCACAACCTCAAGAACGTCTCGCTCGACCTGCCCCGCGACTCCCTCATCGTCTTCACGGGCCTCTCCGGCTCCGGCAAGTCCTCGCTCGCCTTCGACACGATCTTCGCCGAGGGCCAGCGCCGCTACGTCGAGTCGCTGTCCTCCTACGCCCGTCAGTTCCTCGGGCAGATGGACAAGCCCGACGTGGACTTCATCGAGGGCCTCTCCCCGGCCGTCTCGATCGACCAGAAGTCCACCAACCGCAACCCCCGTTCGACCGTCGGCACCATCACCGAGGTCTACGACTACCTGCGCCTGCTGTTCGCCCGGATCGGCAAGCCGCACTGTCCGCACTGCGGCCGCCCGATCGCCAAGCAGTCGCCGCAGGCGATCGTGGACAAGGTGCTGGAGCTCGCCGAGGGCACCCGGTTCCAGGTGCTCAGCCCGGTGGTGCGCGAGCGCAAGGGCGAGTTCGTCGACCTCTTCGCCGACCTCCAGTCCAAGGGCTACTCCCGCGCCCGGGTCGACGGGGGGACGATCCAACTCGCCGAGCCGCCGAAGCTCAAGAAGCAGGAGAAGCACACCATCGAGGTGGTCATCGACCGCCTGACCGTGAAGGACAGCGCCAAGCGGCGGCTCACCGACTCGGTGGAGACGGCCCTGCGGCTGTCCGGCGGCATGGTCGTGCTCGACTTCGTCGACCTCCCCGAGGACGACCCGGAGCGCGAGCGGATGTACTCCGAGCACCTCTACTGTCCGTACGACGACGTGTCGTTCGAGGAGCTGGAGCCGCGCTCGTTCTCCTTCAACTCGCCGTTCGGCGCCTGCCCGGACTGCTCGGGCCTGGGCAACCGGATGGAGGTCGACCCGGAGCTGGTGGTGCCCGACGTCGAGCGCTCGCTGGACGAGGGCGCGATCCACCCCTGGTCGGCCGGGCACGCCAAGGAGTACTTCCAGCGCCTGATCGACGCGCTGGCCGGGGAGCTCGGCTTCCGCACCGACATCCCCTGGGCCGGGCTGCCCGCCCGCGCGAAGAAGGCGCTGCTGTACGGGCACAAGCACCAGGTGGAGGTCCGCTACCGCAACCGCTTCGGCCGCGAGCGCTCGTACAGCACCGGTTTCGAGGGCGCGATCCCGTTCATCCAGCGCCGGCACACCGAGGCGGAGAGCGACAGCAGCCGCGAGCGCTTCGAGGGCTACATGCGCGAGGTGCCCTGCCCGACGTGCCAGGGCACCCGGCTCAAGCCGGTGGTCCTCGCGGTCACCGTCGAGGGCAGGTCGATCGCCGACGTCTCCTCGATGTCGATCAGCGACTGCTCCGAGTTCCTCGGCGCGATGCGGCTCAACGCCCGGGACAAGCAGATCGCCGAGCGGGTCCTCAAGGAGGTCAACGAGCGGCTGCGCTTCCTGGTCGACGTCGGCCTGGACTACCTCTCGCTCGACCGCGCGGCCGGCACCCTGTCCGGCGGCGAGGCCCAGCGCATCCGGCTGGCCACCCAGATCGGCTCCGGCCTGGTCGGCGTGCTGTACGTGCTGGACGAGCCGTCCATCGGCCTGCACCAGCGGGACAACCACCGGCTGATCGAGACGCTGGTGCGGCTGCGCGACATCGGCAACACCCTGATCGTCGTCGAGCACGACGAGGACACCATCAAGACGGCGGACTGGGTGGTCGACATCGGCCCGGGCGCGGGCGAGCACGGCGGCAAGGTGGTGCACTCCGGTTCGCTGAAGCAGCTGCTCACCAACAAGGAGTCGCTGACCGGCCAGTACCTCTCCGGCAAGCGGTCCATCCCGATCCCGGCCACCCGCCGCGAGCGGGACAAGAAGCGCCAGCTGACGGTCCACGGCGCCCGCGAGCACAACCTCAAGGACGTCACGGTCGGCTTCCCGCTCGGCACCTTCACCGCGATCACCGGCGTCTCCGGCTCCGGCAAGTCGACGCTGGTCAACGACATCCTGTACACCCACCTCGCCCGGGAGCTGAACGGCGCCCGCAGCGTGCCCGGCCGGCACACCCGGATCACCGGCACCGACCAGGTGGACAAGGTGGTGCACGTCGACCAGTCGCCGATCGGCCGCACCCCGCGCTCCAACCCGGCCACCTACACCGGGGTGTTCGACCACGTCCGCCGGCTCTTCGCGGAGACGCAGGAGGCCAAGGTCCGCGGCTACCTGCCCGGCCGGTTCTCCTTCAACGTCAAGGGCGGCCGCTGCGAGAACTGCTCGGGCGACGGCACCATCAAGATCGAGATGAACTTCCTGCCGGACGTCTACGTGCCGTGCGAGGTCTGCCACGGCGCCCGGTACAACCGGGAGACGCTGGAGGTCCACTACAAGGGCAAGTCCATCGCCGAGGTGCTGGACATGCCGATCGAGGAGGCGCTGGGCTTCTTCGAGGCCGTCCCGGCGATCGCCCGGCACCTGCGGACGCTCAACGACGTCGGCCTCGGCTACGTCCGGCTCGGCCAGTCGGCGCCGACGCTCTCCGGCGGCGAGGCACAGCGCGTCAAGCTCGCCTCGGAGCTCCAGAAGCGCTCCACCGGGCGGACGGTCTACGTGCTGGACGAGCCCACCACCGGCCTGCACTTCGAGGACATCAGCAAGCTGATCAAGGTGCTCAGCGGGCTGGTGGAGAAGGGCAACACGGTGATCGTCATCGAGCACAACCTCGATGTGATCAAGACCGCCGACTGGATCGTCGACATGGGCCCCGAGGGCGGCTCCGGCGGCGGCACGGTGGTCGCCGAGGGCACCCCGGAGCAGATCGCCGCCGTCCCGGAGAGCCACACCGGCAAGTTCCTGCGGGACATCCTGCCGGCCGGTTTCGCGGACGCCCCGGCCGCCGCCCCGGCGAAGAAGGCGCCGCGCAAGCGCGCGGCCGCCGCGAAGAAGTAGCCCCGTCCGCCTACCCCGCCGCACCCGGGGACTCCCGGGAGCGGCGGGGTGGGCGCGACATAGACTTCCGTGGTCCCCGCAACAGCCGTACCCGTAGGAGCGCACCGATGTCCGAGGCCCCCGAGTCCAGCCCCACCGCCTCCCGCCGCACCGTGCTCTGCGGGGCCGCGGCCGTCCTGGCGGCCGGCGGCACCGTGGCGGTCACCGGGTGCAGCTCCTCGTCCTCCGGTGGCAGCGCCCCCAAGGGCCCGGTCGACCTCGGCCCGGCCTCGGCCGTGCCGGAGGGCGGCGGCAAGGTCTTCCGCGAGCAGAAGATCGTGGTGACCCAGCCCACCGCCGGCCAGTACAAGGCGTTCAACGCCCGGTGCACCCATGCCGGCTGCCTCGTGGACCAGGTCAAGAACAACCAGATCCAGTGCCCCTGCCACGGCAGCCGGTTCGCCGTCACCGACGGCGCCGTGCAGGACGGACCGGCCTCCTCCCCGCTGCCCGCCTACACCGTCACGGTCGAGGCCGGCAACCTCAAGGTGACCCCGAGCTGACCGAGTTGAGCGCCTCCCGACCGCCACGGTCCCCCCTGACGATCTCCGCCCCGCGGCCCCGGCCCCACTCGGTACGGTGGACCCATGGCTGACCCGAGCACCTACCGCCCGGCGCCCGGTGCGATCCCGACCTCCCCCGGCGTCTACAAGTTCCGCGACGCCCACGGCCGGGTCATCTACGTCGGCAAGGCCAAGAGCCTGCGGCCGCGCCTGTCGTCCTACTTCCAGGACCTGGCCGGCCTGCACCCGCGCACCGCGACCATGGTCACCACCGCCGCCTCGGTGGAGTGGACGGTGGTCGCCACCGAGGTCGAGGCGCTCCAGCTGGAGTACTCCTGGATCAAGGAGTACGACCCGCGGTTCAACGTCAAGTACCGCGACGACAAGAGCTATCCGGAGCTCGCCGTCACCCTGAACGAGGAGTACCCGCGGGTCCAGGTGATGCGCGGGGCGCACAAGAAGGGCGTGCGCTACTTCGGCCCGTACGGGCACGCCTGGGCGATCCGCGAGACGGTCGACCTGCTGCTGCGCGTCTTCCCCGTCCGCACCTGCTCCAACGGCGTCTTCAAGCGCGCCCGCCAGGTCGGCCGGCCCTGCCTGCTCGGCTACATCGGCAAGTGCGCCGCGCCCTGCGTCGGCAAGGTCTCGGCGGACGAACACCGCGCGCTGGCCGAGGACTTCTGCGACTTCATGGCCGGGCGCACCGGCAACTACCTGCGCCGGCTGGAAGACGAGATGCAGGAGGCCGCCGCCGAGCTGGAGTACGAGAAGGCGGCCCGGCTGCGGGACGACATCGGCGCCCTCAAGCGCGCGATGGAGAAGAACGCCATCGTGCTCGCCGACGCCACCGACGCCGACCTGCTGGCCCTGGCCGAGGACGAACTCGAGGCCGCCGTGCAGATCTTCCACGTCCGCGGCGGCCGGGTGCGCGGCCAGCGCGGCTGGGTCACCGACAAGGTCGAGGACGTCGACACCGCCGGCCTGGTCGAGCACGCCCTCCAGCAGCTCTACGGCGGCGGCGAGTCCGTCCCGCGCGAGGTGCTCGTCCCCGCCCTGCCGGAGCCGGCGGAGCCGGTCCGCGAGTGGCTCGGCGGCCTGCGCGGCAGCCAGGTCGACCTGCGCGTCCCCCAGCGCGGGGACAAGAAGGACCTGATGGCCACCGTGCAGCGCAACGCCCAGCAGGCGCTGGCGCTGCACAAGACCAAGCGCGCCTCCGACCTCACCACCCGCAGCCGCGCCCTCCAGGAGATCGCCGACGCGCTGGAGCTGGACTCCGTCCCGCTGCGCATCGAGTGCTACGACATCTCCCACCTCCAGGGCGAGGACGTGGTCGCCTCGATGGTCGTCTTCGAGGACGGCCTGGCCCGCAAGAGCGAGTACCGGCGCTTCCAGATCAGGGGCTTCGAGGGCCAGGACGACGTCCGCTCGATGCACGAGGTGATCAGCCGACGCTTCCGCCGCTACCTCCAGGAGCGCGAGCAGACCGGCGAGTGGGCCGTCCCCGAGGAGGACGACCCCGACACCGGCGCCGGCGGCACCCGGGACGAGGAGGGCCGCCCCAAGCGCTTCGCCTACCCGCCCCAGCTGCTGGTCGTCGACGGCGGCCAGCCGCAGGTCGCCGCCGCCAGGCGCGCTCTGGACGAACTCGGCATCGACGACGTCGCGCTGTGCGGCCTGGCCAAGCGCCTGGAGGAGGTCTGGCTGCCCGGCGAGGACGACCCGGTGGTGCTGCCCCGCTCCAGCGAGGGCCTCTACCTGCTCCAGCGGGTCCGCGACGAGGCGCACCGCTTCGCGATCAGCTATCAGCGCAACAAGCGTTCCAAGCGACTCACCGCCGGGGAACTGGACTCCGTCCCGGGCCTCGGCGAGACTCGCCGCCGGGCGCTGCTCAAGCACTTCGGTTCGCTGAAGAAGCTCCGGGCCGCCACCGTGGACGAGCTCTGCGAGGTACCCGGCATCGGACGCCGCACCGCGCAGACTGTTGCGGAGGCGTTGTCGTCCCGTACACCCGCCGCACCCGCGGTCAACACCGCGACCGGCGAGATCATCGAGGACGGGGCCGAGCAGGCCGCCGGGCCGGTGGCCGCAGCACCCCAGACCGCACCATCCCAGGAGACGCCATGACGGCCGACGCCGCCCGTCAGCCGGTGTGCCCCGGCCCCGCCCGCCTGCCCGGGCCGGGGAAGGGCGGCCGAGCCGTACGCGTACTCCCCAGCAGAAAGACCGAGAGCGGGGAACCGAAGTGACCGTGTCAGACGTGGCCGAGAACGCGCCGGAGCTGGTGATCATCTCCGGTATGTCCGGAGCCGGCCGCTCCACCGCCGCCAAGTGCCTGGAGGACCTCGGCTGGTTCGTGGTGGACAACCTGCCGCCGGCCCTGATCCCGACCATGGTCGACCTGGGCGCCCGTTCCCAGGGCAACGTCGCCCGGATCGGCGTGGTCGTGGACGTCCGCGGCCGGCAGTTCTTCGACGACCTGCTCACCTCGCTGGACGAGCTGGAGAAGCGCGGCGTCCGGCTGCGGGTCGTCTTCCTGGACTCCTCCGACGAGGCGCTGGTGCGCCGCTTCGAGAGCGTCCGCCGCCCGCACCCGCTGCAGGCCGACGGCCGGATCGTGGACGGCATCGCCCTGGAGCGCGACCTGCTGCGCGACCTGCGCGGCGAGGCCGACCTGGTGATCGACACCTCCAACCTCAACGTGCACCAGCTGCGCGCCAAGCTGGACGCCCAGTTCGCCGACCACGACGAGCCCGAGCTGCGCGCCACCGTGATGTCCTTCGGCTTCAAGTACGGCCTGCCGGTCGACGCCGACCTCGTGGTGGACTGCCGCTTCCTGCCCAACCCGCACTGGGTGCCCGAACTGCGGGCCCGTACCGGCACCGACGCGGACGTCGCCGGCTACGTCTTCCAGCAGCCCGGAGCCAACGAGTTCCTGGACGGCTACGCCCAGCTGCTGCGCATCATCACCGAGGGATACCGCCGCGAGGGGAAGCGCTACATGACGCTTGCCGTAGGCTGCACCGGTGGCAAGCACCGAAGCGTCGCCATGTCCGAGCGTCTGACCAAGCGTCTCATCGCCGACGGAGTCGAGACGGTGCTCGTCCACCGTGACATGGGACGGGAGTAACCGCCGCCGCCCTGCCGGGCCCGCCGGCGGAGTGGTCGGCGGGCCGAGGAACGCGAGGTGAGTGTGGCGGGATACGTGCCCGGGCGGCAGCCGCAGAGCAGGACCGGTGACCGGGCGGGCAGCCCGGCCCGGCCCACGGCGCCGGGCCGTCCGCGCAGCAGTCCCGCCCGCGCCAACCCGGCCCCGAGGATCACCGCGCTCGGCGGCGGGCAGGGCCTGTCGGCCTCGCTGTCCGCGCTGCGCCGGCTCACCAGCGACCTCACCGCCGTGGTCACCGTCGCCGACGACGGCGGCTCCAGCGGCCGGCTGCGCGAGGAGCTGGGCGTGCTGCCTCCGGGCGACCTGCGCAAGGCGCTGGCCGCGCTGTGCGGGGACGACGACTGGGGCCGCACCTGGTCCGAGGTGATCCAGCAGCGCTTCACCGGCAACGGCGAGCTCGGCGGCCACGCCGTCGGCAACCTGCTGATCGTCGCGCTCTGGGAGAAGCTGGGCGACCCGGTCGCCGCGCTGGACTGGGTCGGCCGGCTGCTCAACGTGCAGGGCCGGGTGCTGCCGATGTCGGCGGTGCCGCTGGACATCGAGGCGACCGTCCGCGGCCACGACCCGGCGCGCCCCGGCGAGGTCACGGCCGTCCGCGGCCAGGCCGACGTCGCGGTCACCCCGGGCACCGTGCAGTCGATCCGGCTGCTGCCGGACGAGCCGCCCGCCGTCCCGGAGGCGGTCACCGCCGTCCGGGAGGCGGACTGGGTGGTGCTCGGCCCCGGCTCCTGGTTCACCAGCGTGCTGCCGCACCTGCTGGTGCCCGAGCTGGCCGCGGCGCTCACCGAGACCCGCGCCCGCCGCCTGCTCACCCTGAACCTGGCCCCCCAGCCCGGGGAGACCGAGGGCTTCACCCCGCAGCGCCACCTGGAGGTCATCGCCGACCACGCTCCGAACCTCGCGGTGGATGCGATCCTGGTGGACGAGCGCGCCGTCACCGGCGGGGCCTTCGGCCAGGCCGACCTGGACGGCCTGGCGAAGGCCGCCGAACGGATGGGCGCGGCTCTGGTGCTCGGCTCGGTGGCCCGCACCGACGGGACGCCGCGACACGACCCCGAGCTGTTGGCGGCAGCGTACGACCGGATTTTCCGGACACATGGAAGGATCGGGCCATGGCGATGACTCCAGCGGTGAAGGACGAGATCAGCCGGCTCCCGGTCACCCGGGCCTGCTGTCGCAAGGCGGAGGTGTCGGCGATCCTGCGGTTCGCGGGCGGGCTGCACATCGTGAGCGGCCGCATCGTGATCGAGGCGGAGCTCGACACCGGAGCGGCGGCACGGCGGCTGCGCAAGGACCTGCTGGAGATCTTCGGGCACTCCTCCGACCTGGTGGTGATGGCCCCCGGCGGGCTGCGCCGCGGCAGCCGCTTCGTGGTCCGGGTCGTCAAGGACGGCGAGCTGCTCGCGCGCCAGACCGGGCTCGTGGACGGCCGCGGACGCCCGATCCGGGGCCTGCCCCCGGCAGTCGTCTCCGGGGCCACCTGCGACGCCGAGGCGGCCTGGCGCGGGGCCTTCCTGGCGCACGGCTCGCTCACCGAGCCGGGCCGCTCCTCCTCGCTGGAGATCACCTGCCCCGGCTCCGAGGCCGCCCTCGCCCTGGTCGGCGCCGCCCGTCGGCTCGGCATCCCGGCCAAGGCCCGCGAGGTGCGTGGCGTGGACCGGGTGGTGATCCGCGACGGCGACGCGATCGGCGCCCTGCTGACCCGGCTCGGCGCGCACGAGTCGGTGCTCGCCTGGGAGGAGCGCCGGATGCGGCGCG
The DNA here is from genome assembly GCF_042896795.1 of Kitasatospora sp. NPDC001261. Lineage (NCBI taxonomy): Bacteria > Bacillati > Actinomycetota > Actinomycetes > Kitasatosporales > Streptomycetaceae > Kitasatospora > Kitasatospora sp. NPDC001261. Next base: position 173,720 of record NZ_JBIAXP010000015.1, on the reverse strand, counting down.
AGGTGCGCGCCACCGCCAACCGGCTGGCCAACTTCGACGACGCCAACCTGCGCCGCTCGGCCCGCGCCGCGGTGGCGGCCGGCGCCCGGGTGGCCCGCGCGCTGGAGATCCTCGGCGACGAGGTGCCCGAGCACCTGGCCGCGGCCGGCCAGCTGCGGATGCAGCACAAGCAGGCCTCGCTGGAGGAACTGGGCGCGCTCGCCGACCCGCCGCTGACCAAGGACGCGGTGGCCGGCCGGATCCGCCGCCTGCTGGCGATGGCCGACAAGCGGGCCTCCGAGCTGGGCCTGCCCAGCACCGAGGCGAGCCTCACCGACGAGATGGCGATGAACTGACGCCCACGGTCACACCCCGTGATCACGAAGGCCGGTGCCCGGACCCCCGGGCGCCGGCCGCGGTCGTTTCCGGACAGCCGCGACACTCCCGAATTGGTAGAGACCACTGAGCTGGGACCAACTGCCCGGCGGGCCAGGGCCGGACGGCCTGAAATGGGGTTTGGGGCACGCCACGCCCGGTCTCACCAGGCGGCGCGATGTGCCGTCCCAGGCCCCGGAGGGGTAGGGTCGTAGGCGGTCGGGGACTTCCCAAATCTCACCCCCGCCGGGCCTCGCGCCCGGCGTACCTAACGAGGAGATCGGTTCGTGACGATCCGGGTAGGCATCAACGGCTTCGGCCGCATCGGCCGCAACTTCTTCCGCGCGGTCAAGGCTCAGGGCGCGGACATCGAGATCGTCGGTGTCAACGACCTCACCGACACGAAGACCCTGGCTCACCTGCTCAAGTACGACACCACCCTGGGCACCCTCCAGGCCGAGGTCTCGCACACCGAGGACAGCATCACCGTCGACGGCCACACCTTCAAGGTGACCGCCGAGCGTGACCCCGCGAACCTCCCGTGGGCCGCCCTGGGCGCCGACATCGTCGTCGAGTCCACCGGCATCTTCACCAAGGCCGAGGCCGCGAAGAAGCACCTCGCCGCCGGCGCGAAGAAGGTCATCATCTCGGCGCCCGCCACCGACGAGGACGTCACCATCGTCCTGGGTGTCAATGACGAGAAGTACGACGCCGCCAACCACCACGTCATCTCCAACGCCTCCTGCACCACCAACTGCGTGGCGCCGATGGCGAAGGTCCTGAACGAGAGCTTCGGCATCGTCAAGGGTCTGATGACCACCGTCCACGCGTTCACCAACGACCAGGTGACCCTGGACTTCCCGCACAAGGACCTGCGCCGTGCTCGTGCGGCCTCGCAGAACATCATCCCGACCTCGACCGGTGCCGCCAAGGCGACCGCCCTGGTCCTGCCGGAGCTGAAGGGCAAGCTGGACGGCACCTCGCTGCGCGTCCCGGTCCCGACCGGCTCCATCACCGACCTGGTCGTGACCCTCGAGCGCGAGGTCACCAAGGACGAGGTCAACGCGGCCTTCCAGAAGGCCGCCCAGGAGGGCCCGCTCAAGGGCATCCTGGCCTACACCGAGGACCCGATCGTCTCCTCGGACATCGTGAACGACCCGCACTCCTGCATCTTCGACTCGCAGCTGACCATGGTCCAGGGCAACCAGGTCAAGGTGCTCGGCTGGTACGACAACGAGTGGGGCTACTCGAACCGCGTGGTCGACCTGGTCGGCCTCGTCGGCGGGCAGCTCTGACCTCGCGGGAGCTGACGTGATGTAGGGGCGAGGGCCCGGTCGGCGTACGGTGCCGACCGGGCCCTCGTTCCGCGCTCAAGGACTTCTCAGGCGGCCCCTGCGCCGTGCCGCCTCACTGCGCATCAACCATCTCCCCAGGAGAATCCGAATCCCCGTGAAGACCATCGAAGAGCTCATCGAAGCCGGTGTCGAAGGCAAGCGCGTCTTCGTGCGCGCCGACCTGAACGTGCCGCTGGACGGCCGCACGATCACCGACGACGGCCGCATCCGCGCCGTCGCGCCGACCATCGCCAAGCTGGCCGCGGCCGGCGCGAAGGTGGTCGTCGCCTCGCACCTCGGCCGTCCCAAGGGCGCGCCGGACCCGCAGTTCTCGCTCGCCCCGGCGGCCGAGCGCCTCGGCGAGATCCTCGGCAAGGGCGTCGCCTTCGCCACCGACACCGTCGGTGACAGCGCCGCGGCCACCGTCGCCGCGCTGGCGAACGGCGAGGTCGCGCTGCTGGAGAACCTGCGCTTCAACGCGGGCGAGACCAGCAAGGACGACGCCGAGCGCAAGGCCTTCGCCGAGCAGCTGGCCGCGCTGGCCGACCTGTACGTGGGCGACGGCTTCGGCGCCGTGCACCGCAAGCACGCCTCGGTCTTCGACCTGCCGGCCCTGCTGCCGCACGCCGCGGGCGACTTGATCGCCACCGAGGTCGGCGTGCTGAAGAAGCTCACCGAGGACGTGGCCCGCCCGTACGTGGTGGTGCTCGGCGGCGCCAAGGTCTCCGACAAGCTCGGCGTGATCGACAACCTGCTGGAGAAGGCCGACCGGATCCTGATCGGCGGCGGCATGGCGTACACCTTCCTCAAGGCCAAGGGCCACGAGGTCGGCATCTCGCTGCTCCAGGCGGACCAGATCCCGACCGTCCTGGAGTACCTGGCCCGGGCCGAGGCGCGCGGCGTCGAGTTCGTGCTGCCGGTCGACGTCCTGGTCTCCGCCGAGTTCCCGGACCTCAAGACCAAGGCCCCGGCGAACCCCTCGACCGTCGCCGCGGACGCCATCCCGGCCGACCAGGAGGGCCTGGACATCGGCCCCGGGACCCGCGAGCTGTACGCGGCCAAGCTGGCCGACGCGGGCACCGTGTTCTGGAACGGCCCGATGGGCGTCTTCGAGCACCCGGACTACGCGAACGGCACCAAGGCCGTCGCGCAGGCCCTGCTCGACAGCGACGCGTTCACCGTGGTCGGTGGCGGCGACTCCGCCGCGGCCGTCCGCATCCTGGGCTTCGACGAGACGAAGTTCGGGCACATTTCGACCGGCGGCGGCGCCAGCCTCGAGTACCTGGAGGGCAAGACCCTCCCCGGTCTCGCCGCTCTGGAGGACTGACAGCACATGACCGACCGTCTCCCGCTGATGGCGGGCAACTGGAAGATGAACCTCAACCACCTTGAGGCCATCCAGCACACCCAGAAGCTGGCCTTCGCGCTGGCCGACAAGGACTACGCGGCCGTCGAGGTCGCCGTCCTGGTGCCGTTCACCGACCTGCGCTCGGTGCAGACCCTGGTCTTCGGCGACAAGCTGAAGATCAAGTACGGCTCGCAGGACATCTCGCAGCACGACGGCGGGGCCTACACCGGCGAGGTCTCCGGCCCGATGCTGGCCAAGCTCCAGTGCACCTACGCGGTGATCGGCCACTCCGAGCGCCGCCAGTACCACGGCGAGAACGAGGAGATCGTCAACGCCAAGGTGAAGGCCGCCTACCGCGCCGGGGTCACCCCGATCCTGTGCGTCGGCGAGCCGCTGGAGATCCGCAAGGCCGGCACCCACGTCGAGTACACCCTGGCCCAGCTGGACGGCGGCCTGGCCGACGTCCCGGCGCACCAGGCCGAGTCGATCGTGGTCGCCTACGAGCCGGTCTGGGCGATCGGCACCGGCGAGGTGGCCACCCCGGAGGACGCGCAGGAGGTCTGCGCCGCCATCCGCGGGCGGATCGCCGAGCTGTACGACGCCGAGCTGGCCGGCAAGGTCCGGGTGCTGTACGGCGGTTCGGTGAAGTCGTCGAGCGCGGCCGGCCTGATGGCCAAGCCCGACATCGACGGCGGCCTGGTCGGCGGTGCCTCGCTGGACGCCGACGAGTTCGTCAAGATCGTGCGCTACCGTGAGCAGGCAGTAGGCTAACGCCGCCGCAGCAACGTAGGCTTTGGGGCCGGACCGCCGTACGCGGCCCGGCCCCTTCGCCGAAGATACGAGAGAGTTGGTCCCGTCGTGGTTCTCGGGTTCTCGATTGCCCTGATCATCTTCAGTCTGCTGATGATCCTTCTGGTGCTGCTGCACAAGGGGAAGGGCGGCGGCCTGTCCGACATGTTCGGCGGTGGCTCGATGTCCACCGGCGGCGGTTCGGCGGTGGCCGAGCGCAACCTGGACCGCATCACCATCGTGGTCGGCCTGGGCTGGTTCGCCTCCATCATCGTCCTCGGCCTGCTGATGAAGTCCTCGGTCTGACGTAACCCTGACGCCCCGTCGCCCGAGCGCCTATCCTGGGACGGTCGGGTGCGGAGGCGGTGGTGGCGGAGGCTTAACTCCTGCTTACACTAGGACGACTTTCGCCACCGACGCGCACCGCGGCGGGTCGGCGCACCAGTACGCAGGGAGTCAGACCGTGGCAAGTGGCAATGCCATCCGTGGCAGCAGGGTCGGGGCCGGCCCGATGGGCGAGGCGGAGCGCGGCGAGTCCGCCCCGCGCAACCGGATCTCCTTCTGGTGCGCGAACAAGCACGAGACCCGTCCCAGCTTCGCGGCCGAAGCGGCGATCCCGGACACCTGGGACTGCCCGCGCTGCGGCTTCCCGGCCGGCCAGGACCAGCACAACCCGCCGGCGCCCTCGCGCAACGAGCCGTACAAGACCCACCTCGCCTACGTCCGCGAGCGGCGCACCGACGCCGACGGCGAGGCGATCCTGGCCGAGGCGCTGGCGAAGCTCCGCGGCGAGATCTGAGCGGAGCGCCGGAGCGGAACGCAGCGGTCCGGACAGAACAGCGCGAAGGGCGCCCCCGTCGGTGACGGTGGCGCCCTTCGGCGTTGCCGGATCCGGTCAGGCCGAGGCCGGCGGGTAGAGCTGCGGCGGGATCCGCTCCGCGGCGGCGCGGTCCAGCAGCCACAGGGTGCGGCTGCGGCCGTACGCGCCGGAGGCGGGCGCCTGGAGTTCGCCGGGGCCGGACAGGGCCAGCGCGACCGCGCCCGCCTTGTCCTCGCCGGCGGCCAGCAGCCAGACCTCGCGGGCGGTGCGGATCGCCGGGAGGGTGAGCGAGACCCGGGTCGGCGGGGGCTTGGGGGCCCCGCGCACGCCGACCACGGTCAGCTCGGTCTCCCGGACGCCCGGGTGCTCGGGGAAGAGCGAGGCGACGTGGGTGTCCGGGCCGACGCCGAGCAGCAGCACGTCGAAGGCCGGGACGCCGAGCCGGTCGCCCGGCCCGGCCGCCTTCGCCAGCTCCTCGGCGTAGCGGGCGGCGGCGGCCTCCACGTCCGAGCCGTCCACGCCGTCCGAGGCGGGCATCTCGTGCACCCGCGCCGGGTCGAGCGGGACGGCGTCCAGCAGCTCGGCGCGGGCCTGGACGGCGTTGCGCTCCGGGTCGGCGGCGGGCAGGAAGCGCTCGTCGCCCCACCAGAGGTCCAGCCGGCCCCAGTCGACCGCGTCGCGCGCCGGGGAGGCGGCGATCGCGGCCAGCAGGGCGTTGCCGTTGCGCCCGCCGGTGAGCACCACCGAGGCGCTGCCGCGGGCGGCCTGGGCGTCCACGATCCGGGTGATCAGCCGGGCCGCGGCCGCCTGGGCCATCAGCTCCTTGTCCCGGTGGACGACCAGCTGCGGGGTCGCGTTGGTCATGCGCCGTCCTTGCCGGTGCGCTTGCCGGCGGCCTTGCGGGCGGGCTTCTTCTCCGCCGTCCCGGCGGTCACCCGCTCGGGGTTGGCCACGGCCTGCTCCACGGCCGCCTCGGCGGCCTCCTCGACGGCCTCCTCCGCGACCTCGCGGGCGACCTGCTCGGCCGCCGCGGTCTCGGCGTTGGACGGCTCGTGCAGCCGGTCGACGGGCGTGCGCACGGCCGTCGCGTAGATGTCGTCCGGGTCCAGGCGGCGCAGCTCCTCGGCGATCAGCTCCGAGGTCTCGCGCCGCTTGAGCGCCACCTGGCGGTCCGGCGAGCCGGGCATGGAGAGCGTGCCCAGCAGGCCGTCCGGGCGGTCCAGGGTGATGTCCCCGTCCTTGGTGCGCAGGTGCACCGCGGTGATGCCGGGGCCGTTGGTGACGACCCGCTCGACGGGCACCTGGAGCCGGTTGGTCAGCCAGAGGCCGAGCAGCTCGACGCTGGGGTTGTAGGACTCGCCCTCGACCACCGCGGAGACGATCGTGGACGGCCGCTGGTCCAGCGCGGCGGCCAGCATCGAGCGCCAGCCGGTGACCCGGGTCCAGGCCAGGTCGGTGTCGCCCGGGGTGTAGCTCTGCGCGCGCTGGGCGAGCTGGCCGACCGGGGACTCGGCGGTGACGGCGTCGGTGATCCGGCGCTGGGCGATCGAGCCCAGCGGGTCCTGCGCCGGGTGGTGCGGAGCGTTGTCCGGCCACCAGACCACGGTCGGGGCGTCCGGCAGCAGCAGCGGCAGGACCACCGACTGGGCGTGCGCGGCGAGTTCGCCGTGCATCCGCAGGACGACCGTCTCGCCGGAGCCGGCGTCGGAGCCGACCAGGATCTCGGCGTCCAGCCGGGTCTCGGCGCGGGCCCGGGGCGAGCGCCCGGCGCGCTTGATCACCGCGAGGGTGCGCATCGGGTGCTCGCGGGAGGCGTCGTTGGCGGCCTTGAGGGCGTCGTAGGCGCTGCCCTCGTCGGTCACGATCACCAGGGTGAGCACCATGCCGGCGGCGCCCGAGCCGCGGGCCCGGCGCGCCTCCATCAGGGCGGCGTTGATCTTGCTGGACGTCGTGTTGGTGAGGTCGATCTTCATGGCCGGCGCCAGCTCCTGCCGTCTCGTGCGAGCATCTCGTCCGCCTCGACGGGACCCCAGGTCCCCGCCGCGTACTGGGCGGGCTTGCCGTGGGTGTCCCAGTACTTCTCGATCGGGTCGAGGATCTGCCAGGAGAGCTCGACCTCCTGGTGGCGCGGGAACAGGTTGGCGTCGCCGAGCAGCACGTCGAGGATGAGCCGCTCGTACGCCTCCGGGCTGGACTCGGTGAAGGACTCGCCGTAGGCGAAGTCCATCGTGACGTCCCGCACCTCGAAGGAGGTGCCCGGCACCTTGGAGCCGAACCGCACCGTCACGCCCTCGTCCGGCTGGACCCGGATGACCAGGGCGTTCTGCCCCAGCTCCTCGGTCGCGTAGGAGTCGAAGGGCAGGTACGGGGCGCGCTGGAAGACGACCGCGATCTCGGTCACCCGGCGGCCCAGGCGCTTGCCGGTCCGCAGGTAGAACGGGACGCCCGCCCAGCGGCGGTTGTTGATCTCCAGCTTGATGGCCGCGTAGGTGTCGGTCTTGGAGTCGGGGTCGATGCCGTCCTCGTCCAGGTAGCCGACGACCTCCTCGCCGCCCTGCCAGCCGGCCGCGTACTGGCCGCGCACGGTGTGCCGGCCGAGGTCGGCCGGGAGCTTGACGGCGCTGAGCACCTTGAGCTTCTCGGCCACCAGCGCCTTCGGGTGGAAGGAGGCGGGCTCCTCGATGGCGGTGAGCGCCATCAGCTGGAGCAGGTGGTTCTGGATCACGTCACGGGCGGAGCCGATGCCGTCGTAGTAGCCGGCCCGGCCGCCGATGCCGATGTCCTCGGCCATGGTGATCTGCACGTGGTCGACGTACGACCGGTTCCAGATCGGCTCGAACATCTGGTTGGCGAAGCGCAGCGCCAGGATGTTCTGGACCGTCTCCTTGCCCAGGTAGTGGTCGATCCGGAAGACCTCGTCCCGGGGGAAGACCTCGTGGACGACCTTGTTGAGCTCCTGCGCGCTCTCCAGGTCGTGGCCGAAGGGCTTCTCGATGACCGCGCGGCGCCAGGAGCCCTGCGGCGGGTCGGCCAGGCCGTGCTTCTTGAGCTGCTGGACGACCGTGGGGAAGAACTTCGGCGGGACGGACAGGTAGAAGGCGAAGTTGCCGCCGGTGCCCTGGGCCTTGTCCAGCTCCTCGATGGTCTCGCGCAGCTTGTCGAAGGCCTCGTCGTCGTCGAAGGTTCCGTGGACGAACCGCATGCCCTTGGCGAGCTGCTGCCAGACCTCCTCCCGGAACGGGGTGCGGGCGTGGTCCCGGACGGCGTCGTGGACCTCCTTGGCGAAGTCCTCGTCGTCCCACTCGCGGCGGGCGAAGCCGACGAGGGAGAAGCCCGGCGGAAGCAGACCGCGGTTGGCCAGGTCGTAGATGGCCGGCATCAGCTTCTTGCGGGACAGGTCGCCGGTGACCCCGAAGATGACCAGACCGGACGGCCCCGCGATGCGCGGGAGCCGTCGGTCGGAGGGGTCACGAAGCGGGTTGACGGGGGCGGGCGGGAGGTCGTCCGCGTCCGATTCCGGAGTCAACTCGGGGAAATCAGTGCTCACTTGATGGGCTCCGCTTTCGTGCGCTGGCTGTGAGCAGGGGTCACTTCTCGTCGGCGAAGGAGGCGAGCGAGGCGGTGACGGTGTCGAGCAGCTCGTTCCAGGACTGCTCGAACTTCTCGACGCCCTCGTCCTCCAGGAGCTGGACGACGTCGTCGTAGTCCACGCCGGCGGCGGCGATCGCGTCCAGCACGGCCTTGGCGTCGGCGTAGTTGGGGACGATCGTGTTGCCGGTGACCACGCCGTGGTCGCCGGTGGCCTCCAGGGTGGCCTCGGGCATCGTGTTGACGGTGCCGGGGGCGACCAGCTCGGTGACGTACAGGGTGTCCGGCAGGGCCGGGTCCTTGACGCCGGTGGAGGCCCACAGCGGGCGCTGCGGCTTGGCGCCGGCGGCATCCAGGGCGGCCCAGCGGGCGCTGCCGGCGGTCTTGCCGTCGACGCTGCCGAAGACCTCCTCGTACGCCTGGTAGGCGAGGCGGGCGTTGGCCAGCGCGGCCTTGGAGCGCAGGTCCTTCGCCTCGCCGCCGATCTTGTCCAGGCGCTTGTCGATCTCGGTGTCCACGCGGGAGACGAAGAAGGAGGCGACCGACTCGATCTGGGAGAGGTCCAGGCCCTTGGCCTTGGCGGTCTCCAGGCCGGTCAGGTAGGCGTCGATGACGGCCTTGTAGCGCTCCAGCGAGAAGATCAGCGTGACGTTGACGCTGATGCCCTTGCCGATGACCTCGGCGATCGCGGGCAGGCCGGCCTTGGTGGCGGGGATCTTGATGAAGACGTTCGGGCGGTCGACCAGCCACCACAGCTGCTTGGCCTCGGCCACGGTGGTGGCGGTCTCGTGCGCCAGGCGCGGGTCGACCTCGATGGAGACCCGGCCGTCGCGGCCGTTGGAGGCGTCGTAGACCGGGCGCAGCACGTCGGCCGCGTCGCGCACGTCCGAGGTGGTGATCATGCGGATCGCCTCGTCGGTGGTGACCTTGCGGACGGCGAGGTCGCGCAGCTGGCCGTCGTAGGAGTCGTCGCCGGAGCCGGCGATGGCCTTCTGGAAGATGGTCGGGTTGGTGGTCACGCCCACCACGTGCTTGTTCTGCACCAGTTCGGCCAGGTTGCCGGAGTTCAGCCGCTTGCGGCTGAGGTCGTCCAGCCAGATCGCAACGCCTTCGTCGCTGAGGCGCTTCAGTGCGTCAGTCATGGTGCTTCAGTCCCTTGTTCTTGCTTCGTGGGGTGGTCGGGAGGGGCCGCGTGCCCGCGTGCGGGCGGGCACGCGGCCCGGGGGCCGCTAGCGGTTGACGGCCTCGAGGGAGCGCAGGGCGTTGTGGGCCTCGGCCACCACGCGCTCGGTGGTGATGCCGAACTCCTCGAACAGCACCTTGTAGTCGGCGGAGGCGCCGAAGTGCTCCAGCGAGACGATCCGGCCGTGGTCGCCGACCAGCTCGCGCCAGCCCTGGGCGATGCCGGCCTCGACCGAGACACGGGCCTTGACCGACGGCGGCAGCACGCTGTCGCGGTAGGCCTGGTCCTGCTCCTGGAACCACTCGAAGGACGGCAGCGAGACCACCCGGGTGGCGATGCCCTCGGCCTCCAGCGCCTCGCGGGCCTGGACGGCCAGCTGGACCTCGGAGCCGGTGCCGAGCAGGATCACCTGCGGGTCGCCGGTGGAGGCCTCGGCCAGGATGTAGCCGCCCTTCGCGGTGCCCTCGGCGGAGCCGAAGACCTCGCGGTCGAAGGTCGGGACGCCCTGGCGGGTCAGCGCCAGGCCGACCGGGCCGGGGTGGCTGGTGTGGCGCTCGACGATGGTGCGCCAGGCGACGGCGGTCTCGTTGGCGTCGGCCGGGCGGACCATGGCCAGGCCCGGGATGGCGCGCAGCGAGGCCATGTGCTCGACCGGCTGGTGGGTCGGGCCGTCCTCGCCGAGGCCGATCGAGTCGTGCGTCCAGACGTAGGTGACCGGCAGCTTCATCAGCGCGGCCAGGCGGACGGCCGGGCGCATGTAGTCGGCGAAGACCAGGAAGGTGCCGCCGTAGACCCGGGTCTTCCCGTGCAGGGCGATGCCGTTCATGGTCGAGCCCATGGCGTGCTCGCGGATGCCGAAGTGGATCGTCCGGCCGTACGGGCTCGCCGACTTCAGCGGGTTGCCCTCGGGCAGGAAGGAGCTGTCCTCGTCGATGGTGGTGAGGTTGGACTCGGCGAGGTCGGCCGAGCCGCCCCACAGCTCCGGGATCACCGCGCCGATCGCCTTGAGGGTGTCGCCGGAGGCCTTGCGGGTGGCGACGTCCTTGCCGGCCGGGAAGGACGGGACGGCCTTCTTCCAGCCCTCGGGCAGCTCGCCGGCCTCGATGCGGTCGAACTCGGCCGCGCGGTGCGGGTTGGCGGCGCGCCAGGCCTCGAAGCCCTGCTGCCACTGGTCGCGGGCGGCCTTGCCGCGCTTGATGACCTGGCGGGCGTGCCCGATGACCTGGTCGCTGACCTCGAAGGTCTTCTCCGGGTCGAAGCCCAGGACCTTCTTGGTGGCGGCGATCTCGGCGGCGCCGAGCGCGGAGCCGTGGGCCTTGGCGGTGTTCTGGGCGTCCGGGGCCGGCCAGGCGATGATCGTCCGCATCGCGATCATCGACGGGCGGGAGGTCTCGGCCTTGGCCGCGGCCAGCGCCTCGGCCAGGGCGGCCACGTCGATGTCGCCGTTGGACTTCGGGGTGACGCGCTGGACGTGCCAGCCGTACGCCTCGTAGCGCTTGAGGACGTCCTCGGAGAAGGCGGTCTCGGTGTCGCCCTCGATCGAGATGTGGTTGTCGTCGTAGACGGCGACCAGGTTGCCCAGCTTCTGGTGGCCCGCCAGCGACGAGGCCTCGGCGGAGATGCCCTCCTCCAGGTCGCCGTCGGAGACGATCGCCCAGACCGTGTGGTCGAAGGGGGACTCGCCGGCCGGGGCCTCCGGGTCGAACAGGCCGCGCTCGTAGCGGGCGGCCATCGCCATGCCGACCGCGTTGGCGATGCCCTGGCCCAGCGGGCCGGTGGTGGTCTCCACACCCGCGGTGTGGCCGTGCTCGGGGTGGCCGGGGGTACGGCTGCCCGCGACGCGGAAGGCCTTCAGGTCGTCCAGCTCCAGGCCGTAGCCGGCGAGGTAGAGCTGGGTGTAGAGCGTCAGGCTGGTGTGGCCGGGGGAGAGGACGAAGCGGTCGCGTCCGACCCAGGACGGGTCGGTCGGGTCGTGGCGCAGGAACCGCTGGAAGATCAGGTACGCGGCCGGGGCCAGCGACATGGCCGTCCCGGGGTGTCCGTTACCGACCTTCTGGACAGCGTCCATGGCCAGGACGCGCGCCGTGTCAACGGTGCGCTCATCCAGATCGGTCCACTCGAATGCGTTCGTCGGCGCAGTGCTCACCCTGTCTCAGGGCTCCTTCCATTGTGAAGAGTGACCCCGTGAATGGGGACCGGGTCGGCCACGGCGCTGTGGTCCCGACGCTGGGTGGTGCCGGTCACGGAGGGTAGATCCCGCTTCTGTCCGCGAGCCTACCGTCCGGGGTGCGGCTCACCCTCCGTGCTGGGACAACCGGCAATTCCGCATGCAGATTCCCACTGGAGCGGTGCGGATGGATTTGTCCCAGACTCTCCCGGTTCGCGCCGTCGCGCCGCTCCGGTGGTCAGGACGGGCTAGCGGGCCCGGCGGAGGCGCTCGACGGCCCCGCCCGGGCGGTTCACCCGGGGGTGTGCGTTCCGCCTCGCCGGGGGACCCCGGAGCCGGATGGGATATATGGAACGTCTATGGTGTCGTGGTACGCGCAGAGCGGACGATTCGGGACCCTTCGTTCCTGTGGACGCCTGCGAAGATTCATCTTCAGTTGGGGTGTTAGTGACCGCCGTCGAAACCCGTCCCGCCGGGGTCACCGGGGCGACTCCTGCGCACCGGCCGTTCGGGGCCCGTGTCGGCGCGTTCGTCGCATTGACCAAGCCGCGGATCATCGAGCTGCTGCTGATGAGCACCGTGCCGGTGATGTTCCTGGCCCAGCAGGGCGTGCCGAACATGCTGTTGGTGCTGAAGGTCGTCGTCGGCGGCTACCTCTCGGCCGGCGGCGCCAACGCCCTCAACATGTACATCGACCGCGACATCGACGCGGTCATGTCGCGCACCGAGCGGCGTCCGATCGTCACCGGGATGGTGTCGCCGCGCGAGGCGCTGGTGTTCGGCATCGTCCTCGCCGTCGTCTCGACGCTTCTGCTGGGCTTCGGGGTCAACTGGCTGTCGGCCTGGCTGGCGCTCGGCGCGCTGCTGTTCTACGTGTTCGTCTACACGCTGGGGCTCAAGCGGCGCACCTCGCAGAACATCGTCTGGGGCGGCATCGCCGGCTGCATGCCCGTCCTGATCGGCTGGTCCTCGGTGACCAACTCGGTGTCCTGGGCCGCGGTGATGCTGTTCCTGGTCGTGTTCTTCTGGACGCCGCCGCACACCTGGGTGCTGTCGATGAAGGTCCGCGACGACTACGAGCGGGCCGGCGTGCCGATGCTGCCGGTCGTCAAGGGGAACGTGGCCGTCGGCAAGCAGGTCGTCGCCTACTCCTGGGTGATGGTGGCGGTCTCGCTGGCGGTCTGGCCGCTGGGCCACATGAGCTGGCTGTACCCGGTCGCCGCGGTGCTGCTGGGCGGGGCCTGGCTGCGCGAGGCGCACGCGCTGTACGGGCGGGCCAAGGCCGGGATCGTGGGCGCGAAGCTCAAGGAGATGCGGCTGTTCCACTGGTCGATCACCTACCTGTCGCTGCTGATGGTGGTCTGCGCGATCGACCCGTTCGTGAAGTAAGAGGCTGATGGGAAGAGCCCCGGTCCGGGCGGACCGGGGCTCTTCGCGTTCTCAGCGGGCGGGCAGCTCGGAGGGGCCGACGTGGCCGTCCAGCCAGTCCCGCAGCGGCTGGGAGGCGTGCAGGAAGCCGGCGATCCGGGTGTGGGCGGCACGGGTGCCCAGCCACTTCGCGGGCTCCCACTCCTGCCAGGCCACCAGGCCCTTGTGGCGCAGCAGCCCGATCCGGGGGTGGTCCTTGGGGTAGCCGCGCGGGGCCGACTTGAGGGAGTCCCGGCCCACGACCAGCGGGCCCTGCTGCTCCACCCGGGCGATCACCCGCTCCAGCTCCGCGCCGGTGACGTCCTCCGCGACGGCGGCGCGGTAGCGCTCCAGCTGGTCGGGGGCGAGCTGGTAGAGGCCGTTGCCGCAGGCCAGTCCGTCGGCGGAGAGCTGGATGTAGCCGCCGCTCTCCAGATGGGCGCCGATGTGGGTCTTGTACGGGGACTTGTCGGCGCTGAACCGGACGTCGCGGTTGGGCCGGAAGATCTTCCCCGGCCCGAACTCCGGCTCCAGCTCGGCGAGCAGCAGCTCCATCGGGGCCCGGACGACGCCGTCGTAGACGTCCTTGTGGGCCTGCCAGAAGGTCTTGGAGTTGTCGGCTTCCAGGTGCTCGTAGAAGTCGAGCGCCTCGGCCGGCCAGCCGGAGAAGGTCACCCCTCCAGTATGTGGCCCGGTGCACAGGGCGCTCCCGTCGCCAGCGGCGCTACCGGTGGGTAGCATGCGGGACATGAGCAGCGCAGAGACCGCCACCGCCGCGCCGGACGCCCGCACCGAGCGCCGCGCCAAGCGCATCGCCAAGCACCTCACCAGCTTCGCCCGCGAGCACGGGGGCGGCGACGCCGTCGTCGAGTACGTCGGCTCCGTGGCCACCCGCATCGTGGTCGTCGGCGCGGACGGCGCCTGGGGCGACCAGGTGGCCCCCAGCTACGCCGTGGGCAAGCGCGCCGCCGAGCTGGCCGGGCTGACCCTGCACGACGACTTCGAGGGCGAGCTGGGCCTCAAGGTCAAGACCGGCGCGTACGAGTGGAAGCGGATGGCCGGCATCCAGATCTGACCGCATCCCGGTACGACGAACGGCCCGGTCCCCCCACGCGGGGGAGCCGGGCCGTCGGCGTGTGCGCGGTCAGACCGAGGCGGGCTGCGGGGTCTGGGCGGGGAGCTGGTCGGTGACCGCCTCGGTCTCGCGGGTGCGGAGGGCGAGGGGGACGCGCAGGGCGGCGATCCAGGTCAGTGCCGCGAGGAGCATGTGGAGGCCGACCATCAGCTCGGGGGCGTCGGTGAAGTACTGGATGAAGCCCAGGACGCCCTGGAGGAGGAGGACGGCCAGCAGCTCCTTGGTGCGGGACCTGGCCGCCTGGGGGGCCTTCACGGCGGCGAGGACGAAGATCACCGCGATGGCCAGGCCCACGGACACGAACGCGAAGTCGGCGTGGAACTGGGCGAGGCGGTCGTAGTCGATCGGGATGCGCGGGACGATCTTGTTGTCCTTGGGCGTGCCGGGGTGGTGGCCGGCGCCGGTCACCAGGGTGCCGGCCGCGACGAGCAGGCCGATCACGGTGACCAGGACGTAGGACAGCTGGTGGACCGGGCGGGGCACCACGAGCGTCGGCGGGCCGTCGCCCTCCTTGGACCGCTCCCACATCAGCAGCGCGACCCAGACCAGGGCCATCGCGGCGATCATGTGCAGCGCCACGGTGTACGGGTTGAGGCCGGTCAGCACGGTGATGCCGCCGAGCACGGCGTTGCTCATCACCAGCCAGAACTGGGCCCAGCCGAGCCGGGTCATGCTGTGCCGCCAGGGCCGGTGGCAGCGGGCGGCCAGGATGGCCCAGCCGACGGCGGCGCTCAGCACGTAGGTGAGCATCCGGTTGGTGAACTCGACGATGCCGTGGAAGCCCATCTCGGCGGTGGGCGTCAGGCTCTCGTCGGTGCACCGGGGCCAGGTCGTACAGCCGAGGCCGGAGGCGGTGAGGCGGACGGCGCCGCCGGTGACGACGATCACCACGCTCATCACCAGCGCGGCGAACGTGGCACGCCGGACCATCTCGGCGGATGGCTGCCAGCGCTCGGCGAGCAGGGAGAAGGGATTAGGCACGCGGTCAATCGTAGGCGGCCTTACAGGCGATCTTGGGGCGGGGCACGGGCCGCGCGGCGGTGTGGCGCGGGTGGTGCGGCGGGAGGCGGCGGAGCCGGCGGGCGGCGACACGCTGGGGTGCGACACGCGGACAAACCGGGGTGGTTCGGTCAAGGAGGTTATTGGTCTTGACCAATCACCCGTTTGGCCGAAAGAGTGCGGATTGGTCCATACCTTTTTGAGGACCCCTCCCCCCATCTACGCCCGCACGCAAGCGGAGACCTGCACATGCGCATACCCATTTCCGCCGCCGCGCTCGCGGTAGGCGGCTCGCTCGCACTGGCCGGGCTCGTAGCGCCGGCCGCCCAGGCCGTCGGCACCGACCAGGAGTGCCGCAGCCTCGGGGTCGCCAACCTCTACGGCGAGTTCATCGAGGGCGACGACACCCACACCCCCGACGCCGAGGGCGCGGTCGCGGTCGGCGGCAACGCCGACTTCACCGGCGGCTTCTCGGTCGGCCAGGAGCTCACCCAGGCCCAGGTCGACGCGCTGCCGGGCAAGAACGCCCTGGTCGTGGCCGGCAAGCTCACCGGCCACAACACCCAGGTGATGAAGGGCAACGGCGTCTTCGGCTCCAAGGCCGACGGCGCGGTGGCCCAGGCCCACGCCGGCACCGTCAACCAGGGCCCCTCGCCGATCGACTTCAAGGCCGAGTTCGCCAAGCTGCGCGCCGCCGCCACCTCGCTGGCCGCCGTCCCGCAGACGGCCGGCGCCACCGTCCAGGCCGAGGGTGCCAAGCTCACGCTCACCGGCGGCGACGCGAAGTACAACAGCTTCACCGTCGACGCGGCGAAGCTGCAGGGCGCCAAGGACGTCTACCTCAAGGTGCCGGCCGGCTCGGTGACGGTGGTCAACGTGACCGGTGGCTCGTACGACATGGCGGCGGCCGGGACCACCGGCTTCCACCTGTGGGACGAGGGCAAGAAGGCCTTCGTGCTGGACGACAAGCTCCAGAGCGCCGCGGGCGGGGCGATCCGGTCCAGGCTGCTCTGGAACTTCCCGACCGCCACCAAGGTGGTCAAGAACAGCCAGGCCGCCTGGGCCGGCACCGTGCTCGCGCCGAACGCCGCCTTCGACCTCGGCAGCGGCGGCCCGGTCAACGGCTCGGTGATCGCCGCCTCGCTGACCGGCAAGGGCGGTGCCGAGACGCACCACTACCCCTTCACCGGCTGCCTGCCGGGCACCACCGTCCCGACGCCGTCCGGCACCCCGACGGTGCCGCCGACCGTCCCGCCGACCGTGCCGAGCGGCTCGCCGTCGGCCACGCCGAGCGCGTCGACCGCCCCGAGCGGTTCGGCGAGCCCCTCGGGCGGCCCGTCCGCGTCGACGAGCGGCAAGCCCAGTGCGAGCGGCAGCCCGTCGGCCGGCGGCTCGACGGCCGCTCCGACGGCCTCGGGCAGCCCGTCCGCCCAGCCGGACGCCGGGGGCAACCTGGCGCACACCGGTTCCGGTCCGGTGCTGCCGCTGGCGATCGGCGGCGCGGTCGTGCTCGCGGCCGGCGGCGCGATCGTGGTGGCCGCCCGGCGCAAGGCGGCCCGGAAGGCCTGAACCGACTGAGCCCGCGATCCGGACGGGAACGCCGGAAACGCGGGCGCGTCGGAGGCACGGGAGTGTCGGAAAGAACGGAAAGGTCGGAAACGACGGAAAGGCCGGAATGGCCCGGCGTTCGTCGGCTGACCGAATCGGAGCCCTCGGTGATTGAACCTGATCACCGGGGGCTCCGTTCTTCCCTGAAGTGGCGAAGTCCATTCAGGTTTGCCGAATCCGCGTTCTGCGAGGTGACGGCTGTGATGGGCTGGCCCAAGCACATCGGAAGACGGACGGACAGTCGATATCCGGTCGTGCGGCGGGGTGTGGCGGGGTGCGGGAGTGCCGGTAGAGTCCCCCGGACAGTCGTAGCGGGCCACCGCGTACCACTCAACACGCCTGCTGCGCACGACCGTTCGGAGGGGAACAAAGTAATGGCGCGACAGCAGCGGCACTTCGCGATCGGCGCGACGGCACTCGCCGGCACGGCTGCGGCCGGTTTTCTCCTGCCTCTGGCACTGGCCACCAATGCCTCGGCGCACGTGCCGAGTTGGTCGGTGACCTGCGACAAGATCGTGATCGATCTGATCAACTACAGCCCCAAGGCCGACGTGAAGAACACCGTCAGCCTCACCATCGACGGCGAGAAGGTCCTGGACGCCAAGGCCTTCCCCGCGGAGTTCCACGGCTCCTTCCCGGTGAAGGACCACGATGCCCCGATCAAGGCGAACCTGGTGGTCACCACCACGGAGAACCCGAACGAGAAGGGCTGGAACATCAACGAGACCAAGACCATCGAGCCGTGCCACACGCCGACTCCGACCCCGACCCCCACCAAGACCCCGACCCCGACGCCCACCCCGACGCCCACCGCGACCCCGACTCCCACCCCGCCGGTGACGCCCCCGGCCACCCCGACCCCGTCGGTCACCCACACCCCGAGCAAGACCCCGACCCCGTCGCCCTCCGCCAGCGCGCCGGCGCTCGCCCAGACCGGTAGCAGCGACGCGACCCCGATGATCGCGGCGGCCGGCGGCGGCGTGCTGCTGGTCGGCGGCGCGCTCGTGCTGCTCGCCCGCAAGCGCCGTGGCGGCAGCGAGAGCTGACGCCCGGTCAGTCGACAACGGCAACGCCCCCCGGCCGCCAAGTGGCCGGGGGGCGTTGTGCGTTGCCGCCGCCGGTCACTCCCAGCGGAAGAAGCGGGCGGCCGCGGCCAGGCCGAGCACCGACCAGCCGGCCAGGATGCCGAGGTCCGCCCACGGCACCCCGGCGCCGGCCTGGAGCACCGACCGCAGGCCGTCCGAGAGCGCCGAGATCGGCAGCAGCTCCAGCACCGGGCGCACCGCGTCGGGGAACCTGCCCAGCGGCACGACCACCCCGCCGGCGAGCAGCAGCAGGATGAACACCAGGTTGGCGCCGGCCAGGGTGGCCTCGGCCTTCAGGGTGCCGGCCATCAGCAGGCCGAGCCCGGAGAAGGCGGCGGTGCCGAGGACCAGCAGCGCGGCGACCGTCAGGGGGTTGCCCTGCGGGGACCAGCCGAGGGCCAGGGCGATCACCGACAGCAGCGCGACCTGCAGCGCCTCCGTCACCAGGACGCAGCCGGTCTTGGCGGTCAGCAGCGCCCAGCGCGGCAGCGGGCTGGCGCCGAGCCGCTTCAGCACGCCGTAGCGGCGCTCGAAGCCGGTGGCGATGGCCTGGCCGGTGAAGGCGGTGGACATCACGGCCAGCGCGAGCAGGCCGGGGGCCAGGAAGTCGACCCGCTTGCCGGGGCCCTCGACCGCGACGATGTCCACGGCGGAGAACAGCACCAGCAGCACGGTCGGGATGACCACGGTGAGCAGCAGCTGCTCGCCGTTGCGCAGCAGCATCCGGGTCTCGAACGCGGTCTGGGCGAGCAGCATCCGGCCGACGGGCGCGGGGCCCGGCTTGGGGGAGTAGTCCGTCGTGGCGGCGCTCATGGTTCCCTCACTGCGTTCGCTCATGAGCGGAGCTCCCGTCCGGTCAGGTCGAGGAAGACGTCCTCCAGGCTGCGGCGCTGGACGGACAGCCGTTCGGGCAGGATGCCGGAGGCCGCGCACCAGCCGGTGACGGCGGCCACCAGCTGCGGGTCGACGGGCGCCTCGACGCGGTAGCTTCCGGGGGCGGTCTCGGTGGCGGTGGCGCCCTCGGGCAGCTCCTTGAGCAGCGGGCCGAGGTCGAGCCCGGGCGGGCCGTCGAAGTGCAGCGCGCCCTCGGCGCCGCCGCGGCACAGCTCCTCGGTGGTGCCGTCGGCGATCACCTTGCCGCGGTCGACGATGGCGACCCGGTCGGCGAGCTGCTCGGCCTCGTCCATGTGGTGGGTGGTGACGACCACGGTGACGCCGTCCCGGCGCAGGTCGCGCACCAGCTCCCAGGTGGCCCGGCGGGCCTGCGGGTCGAGGCCCGCGGTGGGCTCGTCCAGGAAGACCAGCTCGGGGCGGCCGACCACGGCCATCGCCAGGGCGAGCCGCTGCTGCTGGCCGCCGGACAGCCGGCGGTAGGTGGTGCGGCCGCAGGAGCCGAGGCCGAGGCGTTCGACCAGGGCGTCCACGTCCAGCGGGTGGGCGTGCAGCTTGGCGGTGTGCCGCAGCATCTCGACGGCGCGCGCGCCCGCGTACACGCCGCCGGACTGCAACATGACGCCGATCCGGGGCCGGAGCGCGGCGCCCTGGGTGACCGGGTCGAGGCCGAGGACGCGGACGGTGCCGCCGTCCGGACGGCGGTACCCCTCGCAGGTCTCGATGGTGGTGGTCTTGCCGGCGCCGTTGGGGCCGAGGACGGCGGTGATCGCGCCGGCCGGGATGGTGAGGTCGAGGCCGTCCACCGCGAGCTTGTCGTCGTAGCGTTTGACCAGCCCGGCGATCTGGACCGCGGGTTCGGAGTGCATACCGGCGAGTGTAAGAGGGCCTGACGCGCCGGCCGGACGGCGGCTCGGTGATCGTTTTCCCAGGTCAGGTAAGGCTAACCTGCGTGACAGATGACACCGGTGAGGCCTGGGTCACGGCTTGTCCCGGCGGAAGTAATTACGCAACACTGGTGTTGTGAAAAACATGCGCGAGCACGCCCAGCAGCGGGAGGCCGAGTCGGCCTCCTCCTGTGACGTGCCCGTGACGGCGGCCGAGGTGCTGCTGGAGGGCCACCGGGCCACCCGGGACCGGGTCGCGCGGTCGATCCTGGACCACGGCCCGTCCTCCGCCGCCGACCTGGCGAACCGGCTCGGCCTCACCGCCGCCGCCGTCCGCCGCCACCTCGACGGCCTGGTCGCCACCGGTCTGGTCGAGTCCCGCGAACAGCGGGTCTACGGCAGCCGCGGCCGGGGCCGTCCGGCCAAGGTCTTCGCCCTCACCGACGCCGGCCGGGACGCCTTCTACCAGGCGTACGACCAGCTCGCCGCCGACGCGCTGCGCTGGATCGCGGACTCGGTGGGCGGCGGCAAGGCGGGCGAGGAGGCGGTCGCCGCCTTCGCCCGCGCCCGGTTCGGCAAGCAGGCCGAGAAGTACCTGGAGGCCCTGCGCCTGGCCGCCGCCGGAGAGCGCCCCGAGGCGCTGGCCCAGGCGCTCAGCGCGGACGGGTACGCTGCCACGGTGCGGCGTGTCCCGTCGGCCGCGGCCAAGGCCCCGGCGGGCGCCCAGCTCTGCCAGCACCACTGCCCGGTCGCGCACATCGCCGAGCAGTTCCCGCAGCTCTGCGAGGCGGAGACCGAGGTCTTCTCCCAGCTCCTGGGCACCCATGTGCAACGGCTGGCCACGATCGCCCACGGCGACGGGGTCTGCACCACCTATGTGCCGGCACCCGGTGCCGCATCGTCGTCCGCCCAGCCCCCGGCGGGACGCGGCTCCGATGCGATGCCGACTGCCAGTACATGAAAAATTCCGTGTCCACCGAAGATTCAGCGTCCGCGCGTTAGGAAGCTCGCATGACTGACACCGTTTCGCACCCCGAGCTCGAAGGCCTCGGCAATTACGAGTACGGCTGGGCCGACCCGGACACCGCCGGTGCCGCGGCCAAGCGCGGGCTCAGCGAGGACGTCGTCCGCGACATCTCGGCGAAGAAGAACGAGTCCGAGTGGATGCTGAACCTGCGGCTCAAGGGCCTGAAGCTGTTCGGCAAGAAGCCCATGCCGACCTGGGGCTCCGACCTCACCGGCATCGACTTCGACAACATCAAGTACTTCGTCCGCTCCACCGAGAAGCAGGCCGAGTCCTGGGAGGACCTGCCGGCGGACATCAAGGCGACGTACGACAAGCTCGGCATCCCGGAGGCGGAGAAGCAGCGCCTGGTCGCCGGCGTCGCCGCCCAGTACGAGTCCGAGGTCGTCTACCACCAGATCCGCGAGGACCTGGAGGAGCAGGGCGTCATCTTCCTGGACACCGACACCGCGCTGCGCGAGCACCCGGAGATCTTCAAGGAGTACTTCGGCACGGTGATCCCGGCCGGCGACAACAAGTTCGCCGCGCTGAACACCGCCGTGTGGTCCGGCGGCTCGTTCATCTACGTGCCGAAGGGCGTGCACGTCGACATCCCGCTGCAGGCCTACTTCCGGATCAACACCGAGAACATGGGCCAGTTCGAGCGGACGCTGATCATCGTCGACGAGGACGCCTACGTCCACTACGTCGAGGGCTGCACCGCCCCGATCTACTCCTCCGACTCGCTGCACTCGGCGGTCGTGGAGATCATCGTCAAGAAGGGCGGCCGCTGCCGCTACACGACCATCCAGAACTGGTCGAACAACGTCTACAACCTGGTCACCAAGCGTGCCGTGGCGTACGAGGGCGCGACCATGGAGTGGGTCGACGGCAACATCGGCTCCAAGGTCACCATGAAGTACCCGGCCGTCTACCTGATGGGCGAGCACGCCAAGGGCGAGACCCTCTCGATCGCCTTCGCGGGCGAGGGCCAGCACCAGGACGCCGGCGCCAAGATGGTGCACATGGCGCCGAACACCTCCTCCAACATCGTCTCCAAGTCGGTGGCGCGCGGCGGCGGCCGGACCTCCTACCGCGGTCTGATCGAGATCGGCGAGGGCTCCAAGGGCGCCAAGTCCAACGTGCTGTGCGACGCGCTGCTGGTGGACACCATCTCCCGCTCGGACACCTACCCGTACGTGGACGTCCGCGAGGACGACGTGTCCATGGGCCACGAGGCGACCGTCTCCAAGGTCAGCGAGGACCAGCTCTTCTACCTGATGAGCCGCGGCATGACCGAGTTCGAGGCGATGGCGATGATCGTCCGTGGCTTCGTCGAGCCGATCGCGCGCGAGCTGCCGATGGAGTACGCGCTGGAGCTCAACCGGCTGATCGAGCTGCAGATGGAGGGCGCGGTCGGCTGACCTCCGGCCGCCGCCGTCCACTCATTTCCGAGGAAGAGAGCACTACGAACAGCCATGGCTGAGCAGAACACCACCGGCTCCACCACCGCCGGTTCGATCGAGGTCGGCACGGCCGGCGCGGGCGCGCAGCTCGCCGGCCCCGGCACCGGCCGCACCACGGTCCAGCAGCCGATCGACGCGCGCGTCGCGGTCAAGCCGTCCTTCGACGTGAACGACTTCCCGGTGCCCACCGGCCGCGAGGAGGACTGGCGGTTCACCCCGCTGCACCGCCTCGGCGGGCTGCACGACGGCACCGCCGCCGCCGCCGAGCGCGGCGAGGACAAGGTCGAGTTCACGCTGCCGGACGGCGTCACCGCCGAGACCGTCGGCCGGGACGACGCCCGCCTGGGCAAGGCCGGCAAGCCGGTCGACCGGGTCGCCGCGCAGGCGTTCAGCGCCTTCGACCAGGCCCTGGTCGTCACCGTCCCCAAGGAGTCGGTGCTGGCCGAGCCGGTCCGGATCGACGTGCGCGGCGAGGGCGGGGTCCGCTTCGCCCACGTGGTGATCGACGTCAAGCCGTTCGCCGAGGCCGTCGTGGTGCTCAACCACGCGGGCACCGGGACCCGGGCCGCCAACGTCGAGCTGCTGGTCGGCGAGGGCGCCAAGCTCACCTTCGTCTCCGTCCAGGACTGGGACCGCGACGCCGTCCACGTCGCCCAGCACAACGCGCTGGTCGGCCGGGACGCCTCCTACAAGTCCGTGGTCGTCACCTTCGGCGGCGACCTGGTCCGGCTGCACCCGCGGGTCAACTACGCCGGCCCCGGCGGCGAGGCCGAGCTGTTCGGCCTCTACTTCGCCGACGCCGGCCAGCACCTGGAGCACCGCCTGGTCGTCGACCACGACACGCCGCACTGCCGGTCGAACGTGGCGTACAAGGGCGCGCTCCAGGGCCAGGACGCCCACGCGGTCTGGGTCGGCGACGTGCTGATCCGCGCCGCCGCGCTCGGCACCGACACCTACGAGCTCAACCGGAACCTGGTGCTCACCGACGGCGCCCGGGTCGACTCGATCCCGAACCTGGAGATCGAGACCGGCGAGATCGTCGGCGCCGGCCACGCCTCGGCGACCGGCCGCTTCGACGACGAGCAGCTGTTCTACCTGCAGGCCCGCGGCATCCCGGCCGACGAGGCCCGCCGCCTGGTGGTGCGCGGTTTCTTCGCCGAGCTGCTCCAGCAGATCGGCGTGGCCGAGGTCCAGGACCAGCTCATGGAGAAGATCGACGCCGAGCTGGAAGCGGCGGTCTGAGCCCGATGACCTTCCTCCGTGCCTGCGCGCTGAACGACCTCCAGGAGGACGTTCCCAAGCGCGTGGACCTCAACGGCGTGCCGGTCTCCGTCGTCCGCACCGACGAGGGGGTGTTCGCGATCAACGACACCTGCTCGCACGCGAACGTCTCGCTCTCCGAGGGCGAGGTCGAGGACTGCATGATCGAGTGCTGGCTGCACGGCTCCAGCTTCGACCTGCGCACCGGCAAGCCGTCCGGCCTGCCCGCCACCAAGCCGGTCGCTGTCTACCCCGTAAAGATCGAAGGGGACGATGTGCTCGTCTCCGTCAACCAGGAGTCCTGAGTACACATGGCAACCCTTGAAATCCGCGACCTGCACGTCTCCGTGGACGCCGAGAACGGCCCGCGCGAGATCCTGAAGGGCGTGGACCTGACCGTGAAGCAGGGCGAGACCCACGCCATCATGGGTCCGAACGGCTCGGGCAAGTCCACCCTCGCCTACTCGCTGGCCGGCCACCCGAAGTACACCGTCACCGGCGGCTCGGTGCTGCTCGACGGCGAGGACGTCCTGGAGATGTCCGTCGACGAGCGCGCCAAGGCCGGCGTCTTCCTGGCCATGCAGTACCCCGTCGAGGTCCCGGGCGTCTCGGTCTCCAACTTCCTGCGCACCGCCGCCACCGCCGTCCGCGGCGAGGCCCCCAAGCTGCGGCTGTGGGTGAAGGAGGTCAAGGAGGCGATGGCCGCCCTCCAGATGGACCCGGCCTTCGCCGAGCGCAACGTCAACGAGGGCTTCTCCGGCGGCGAGAAGAAGCGCCACGAGATCCTCCAGCTGGAGCTGCTCAAGCCGAAGATCGCGATCCTCGACGAGACCGACTCCGGCCTGGACGTCGACGCGCTGCGGATCGTCTCCGAGGGCATCAACCGGGTCCGCTCGACCGGCGAGGTCGGCACCCTGCTGGTGACCCACTACACCCGCATCCTGCGGTACATCAAGCCCGACTACGTCCACGTCTTCGCGGGCGGCCGCATCGTCGAGTCCGGCGGCGCCGAGCTCGCCGACAAGCTGGAGAACGAGGGCTACGAGGCGTATGTGAAGGGGGGCGCGTCCGAGTGACGCATCCGTTCGCGGGACTGCTCGACACCGACGCGATCCGCAAGGACTTCCCGGTCCTCCAGCGGGTGCTGCACGACGACAAGCCGCTGGTCTACCTGGACAACGCGGCGACCTCGCAGAAGCCGCGCCAGGTGCTGGAGGCGCTGAACGCCTACTACGAGCGGCACAACGCCAACGTCCACCGCGGCGTGCACGTGCTCGCCGAGGAGGCCACGGCGCTGTACGAGGGCGCCCGGGACAAGGTCGCGGCGTTCGTCAACGCGCCGAGCCGCAACGAGGTGATCTTCACCAAGAACGCCTCGGAGTCGCTCAACCTCGTCGCCAACATGCTGGCCTGGGCCGACGAGCCGTACCGGGTGGACGCCGACTCCGAGATCGTCATCACGGAGATGGAGCACCACTCCAACATCGTCCCGTGGCAGCTGCTGTCGCAGCGCAGCGGTGCGAAGCTCAAGTGGTTCGGGCTGACCGACGAGGGCCGGCTCGACCTGTCGAACATCGACGAGCTGATCACCGAGAAGACCAAGGTGGTCTCCTTCACCCTGGTCTCCAACCTGCTCGGCACCGTCAACCCGGTCGAGACGATCGTCCGCAAGGCCCAGTCGGTCGGCGCGCTGGTCGTCATCGACGCCTCGCAGGCCGCGCCGCACATGGTGCTGGACGTGCAGGCGCTGGAAGCCGACTTCGTCGCCTTCACCGGGCACAAGATGCTGGCCCCGACCGGCATCGGCGTGCTCTGGGGCCGCCAGGAGCTGCTGGAGGACCTCCCGCCGTTCCTCGGCGGCGGCGAGATGATCGAGACCGTCACCATGGGCTCGTCCACCTACGCCCCGGCGCCCCACAAGTTCGAGGCCGGCACCCCGCCGATCGCCCAGGCGGTCGGACTCGGCGCGGCCATCGACTACCTCCAGGGCATCGGCATGGAGAAGATCGCGGCGCACGAGCACGCGATCACCGAGTACGCCGTCGAGCGGCTGCTGGAGGTCCCCGACCTGCGGATCATCGGCCCGCGCACGGCCGTGGACCGCGGCGCCGCGATCTCCTTCACCCTCGGCGACATCCACCCGCACGACGTGGGCCAGGTGCTGGACGAGCAGGGCATCGCCGTGCGCGTCGGCCACCACTGCGCGCGGCCGGTGTGCCTGCGGTACGGAATTCCGGCGACCACGCGGGCGTCGTTCTATCTGTACTCGACGCCGGGCGAGGTCGACGCGCTGATCGACGGCCTGCACCACGTCCGGAACTTCTTCGGCTGAGGGACGGGGCAGGACGACCATGAAGCTCGACTCGATGTACCAGGACATCATCCTGGACCACTACCGCAACCCGAAGGGCAAGGGGCTGCGGGACGGCGACGCCGAGGTGCACCACGTCAACCCGACGTGTGGCGACGAGATCACCCTGCGGGTGAAGCTCGACGGTGCCAAGGTCACCGACGTCTCGTACGAGTCCCAGGGCTGTTCGATCAGCCAGGCCAGCGCCTCGGTGCTGAACGAGCTGGTGGTCGGCAAGACCGTCGGCGAGGCGCAGGCCGTCCAGGAGGCCTTCCTGGAGCTGATGCAGAGCAAGGGCCAGGGCGAGGGCGACGAGGAGGTGCTGGAGGACGCGGTCGCGTTCGCCGGCGTCTCCAAGTACCCGGCCCGGGTCAAGTGCGCGCTGCTCAGCTGGATGGCCTGGAAGGACGCCACCGCCCAGGCGCTCGCCAAGAACCCCGCCGTGAACGACTGACCCGCAGAGGAGGACAAGACCATGAGTGACGAAACCCCCTCCACTGCGGAGGAGCAGACCGGCACCGTCATCGTCGGCACCACCGCCGGCACCGTCTCGGTCGAGGACCTGACCGAGGCCCTGATGGACGTCGTCGACCCCGAACTGGGCATCGACGTCGTCAACCTGGGCCTGATCTACGGCATCCACATCGACGAGTCCGACGTGGCCACCATCGACATGACGCTCACCTCGGCGGCCTGCCCGCTGACCGACGTCATCGAGGACCAGGCCAAGACGGCCACCGACGGCCTGGTGCAGGACCTGCGCATCAACTGGGTCTGGATGCCGCCGTGGGGCCCCGACAAGATCACCCCCGACGGCCGCGACCAGCTCCGCGCCCTCGGCTTCAACGTCTGAGGACGGGCTAGTTCGTCAACCTGCTGCCGTACAAACCTCCCCTTCGAGGGAAAGGTTTGTACGGCAGTGGTATATCTGCGACCGGGCGGCCAGGCTGGAGCCGCGACCGTGGAGGGAGCGACGTAATGGCTGTGGAAGCAACCGGGCACTGGACGTTGCCCGACTCGCCGTACGCCATGTGGGTCCGGGGCGAGCTTGAGCAGTATCTGCGGATTCCGGACGATGGCACGCGGGTCGAGGTCATTGGAGGGGATTTCGTCGTGTCACCGGCGCCGGCAGTTACGCATGCGGTGTTCCTCTCGCACATCGAGCGACGGTTCACGCTGGCCTTGGGTTCGGATCCGGCCTTCCCGTGGAGGGCACTGCAGACGGTCAACCTGGACCTGGTGGAGATCGGTGACGGCTACATCCCGGATCTCGTCATCGTGGGAACCGAGGTCGAGGAGCGGGCTCTGAACGGAGACGTCTCCCGCCTCCACCCAGACCACATCGGCATGGCGGTCGAGGTGACCTCCCCGTCCAATGCCCGCTATGACCGCCGCCCGATGTTCGGGCGGCAGATCAGGTCCACCAAGTGGAACGGGTATGCCCGGGGCGGGGTGCCGTACTACCTGCTGGTGGACCGCGACCCGCGGCAGTCCGGTGTCACCCTGTTCGGGGAGCCGAACCGGGGCGAGGGGACGTACGAGGTGCTGGGCGAGTGGAAGTTCGGTGAGACCGTCCGGCTGCCGAAGCCCTTTGACGTCGAGATCGATACCGGCAAGTGGAAGCCCTGGGAGTAGGGGCGGAAGCGCCGCTGCCCGGGACTTCTTCGGAAGTCCCGGGCAGCGGCGTTCTGTGTGCGGGCCGTCAGGCCGTGGGCTTGGGTTTGCGGGCGACGGCGATGGCGAGGGCGGTGCAGGCGAGGGCGGCGAGGGCGGCGAAGCCGCTGACGGAGGGGAGGAGGCCGTAGGTCTGGACGAGGGCGCCGAGGGCGATGATGGGGGCGGAGCTGCCGAGGTAGACGATGACCCAGAGGGCGCTCAGTTCGGAGCCGCGGCGTTCCGGGTTCATCGCGGTGACGGCGCTGGTGAACAGGGAGCGGAAGGCGACGCCCTGGGAGACGCCGCCGAGGACGCTGCCGATGAAGAGCAGTGCCGGGGTGCCGGTGTACTGGGCGGCGACGACCAGGCCGAGGCCGGTGGCCAGGCCGGTCATGCCGAGGGCGGTCACCACGCGGTCGGAGGTCGGCGGGACGAGCAGCTGGGTGGCGGCGGAGGAGCCGAGCAGGAGGGCGGCCACGATCGCGCCGACCAGCTTGGAGTCGGTGTGCAGCAGCTTGGCGGCGAAGGCCGGGGCCAGGCTGAGGTAGACGCCGAACACCGCGTAGGAGATGAAGCCGGCGGTGGCGGCGAGCAGGAACTCGCGGCGCCCGGTGCGCGGCAGCCGCAGGCGCTGGGGGCGCAGGTGGGCCGGGGTGGTGATGCGGGGCGGGGAGGCCGGCGGGCGGCTGCGGCCGGGCATCCGGGGGTGGAGGAGGGCCAGCGGCACGCAGAGCGCGAGCAGGGCGATGGCGTGCAGCAGGAAGGGGGTCAGCAGCGGGTCGGAGCCGCCGGCCAGCAGGGCGCCGACCACCGGGCCGAGGGCGACGCCGCCCGCGGAACAGGCCAGGGTGATCTTGGCGGCCAGGGTCGGGTGGTCGGGCAGCAGGTCGCCGAGGGCGGCTCCGGCGGCTCCGGTGGACAGGCCGACGGCGATGCCCTGGACGGCCCGGCCGGCGGCGAGCTGCCAGAAGCTGTCGGAGGTGGCGAACACGACGTCGCCGACGGCGGACAGCGCGACGGCGGGCAGGATCAGGGCGCGGCGGCCGAGGTGGTCGGACCAGTGGCCGACCACGGCCAGGACCGGGACCAGTGCCAGCACGTAGATCGCGAACAGGACGGTGGTGTCGAGCGCGGTGAGGTGCAGCCGCTGCTGGAGGAGCGAGTAGATCGGTGTGGCCAGGTTGGCGCCGATCAGCATCAGCAGCAGGGCGGCGGCCACCAGGCCGACGCGGACGCCGCGCAGCGCGTTCCAGCGGCTGATCGCGGCGAGCCGGAGCTGGGCGCGCGGCGCGAGCTCCGGGGGAAGCAGGGCCTCCGACAGTCGGCGTCCGTCGAGCTGCGCGGTGCGCAGGCCGGAGCCGGCGGGGGAGAGGTCCGCCATGGCAGGGGTCTCCTGTGGCCGGGCACCACCGGGGTCGGCGGGGTGTGCCGGCGCGCCCGTCCGGAGGCGCTGTGGTGGTGGCCGAGGGTACGGGCTCCCTGGTGGGGCGAGGTGAGCTGAAGAGGGCCCCTCCGGCCCGGGGTCGGGCGGAGGGCGGTTGGGCTTCGTTGCCCCGGTGGCACGCGCGGGGTGTGCGCGGTACCAGACCGAAGGATAAGGGGTGGGCGTACGCCCATGGCGCGCGCCCCTGGGTGCGCCCCGTACGGCCGGGCGTCGGGGGTGCCCGGCCTATACGCTGAGGTGATGGATCGGTACGCGGCGCTGTTGGGCTGACCGCTGGGCTGAGGGAGAGCGCACAACGATGGCCGGACGACGTCGCAAGAACACCGGGGCTTCGACGGGTGAGGGCGCGGCCGAGGCGGTGCTGCCCGCCGACCTGGAGCTCCAGGACCTCTACGGGGCGTTCGCCGCGCACGGGCTGGACGACGAGGACCTGGACGACGCGGCCGTCCTGGTCCCGCCGGTGAAGCTGCCCGCCGAGCGCGAGCTGGCCGAGCAGGCGAAGGCCGTACCGATGTTCGGGTACGCGCTGGCGCTGGCCCGCTGGTCCGCCCCGCACCGGGAGGTGGACGAGTTCGGCGACCTGGTCGAGGCGGACCGGGCGCCCGCGGCCCGGCTGCTGGGCCTGGCCCCGGCCGAGGGCGAGGTGCCCGAGGAGGCCGAGATCGAGGCGCTGCGGGCCTGGTCGCTGGCCTGCGACCTGGACCTGGTGGAGCTCGGTACGACCGCGGAGGGCGAGCACGTCGCCGTCCCCGGCCCGGACCTGGAGCCCGCCGAGCAGGGCGACCCGGAGACCGTCCTGGAGCTGTGGCTGACCGCCGCCGGGATCGTCCGGGAGCTGGCCGTCGAGGCGGACTCCGGCCCGGAGGAGGGCGCCGGGGAGTCCGGGGCCGGGGAGGGCGAGGAGGACGAGGACGCGCTCTCCGAGGTCGAGGAGGCCCGTGACGAGGCCGCCGAGCTGCTGGACGAGGCCCTGCAGGTGCTCTACGAGACCACCGCCTTCGCCGAGCCCGGCAACGAGACCGTGCCGCTGGGCGTGCTGGCCGCGCTGCTGGTCGTCCCGGAGGGCGAGGAGCCCAGCGAGGAACTGCTCGGCGACATCACG
Source organism: Kitasatospora sp. NPDC001261 (assembly GCF_042896795.1). Classification (NCBI taxonomy): domain Bacteria; kingdom Bacillati; phylum Actinomycetota; class Actinomycetes; order Kitasatosporales; family Streptomycetaceae; genus Kitasatospora; species Kitasatospora sp. NPDC001261. Next base: position 143,844 of record NZ_JBIAXP010000015.1, on the reverse strand, counting down.
GACGTGATGGTCGCGCTGGACCCGATGCTGGGCGACCTCGCCGAGCTCGGCCTGCTGGACTACCGCCCGATCGACCCCGAGCTGTTCGACGAGGAGGACGGCGAGGAGCCCGCCGTGGTCGGCGAGGAGCCGCTGGACGAGGAGGAGTCGGCCCGCTTCGGGCTGGTCCGGCTCACCCCGCTCGGCCAGTACGGCATCCGGCAGTGGCTGCTGGAGGACGGCTACGACGCGCCGCTGGTCGGCGACCTGGCCAAGGGGGACGCGGCCGAGCTGCTGCGCGGCGTGTGCGAGTCGGCCAACGTGCTGCCGGAGGAGGAGCTGCGGGCGTGGACCGCCGACCGGGAGCCGGTGGCGGCGGCGCGCGAGCTGCTCGCGGCGGCGCGCGGCTCCGACGGCTACGGCCCGCTGCGCCGGATGCTCGGCGTCTCGGCGCTCAACCTGCTCGGGCCGGGCGCGGAGCCGGCCGCCCGGGAGGTCATGGACGACCCGGAGCTGGGCGGTGCGGTGCGGGCCTGGCTGACCGCGCAGGGGGCGACGGACGTCCCGGTGCCGGACCGGGCGATGGCGCTGTGGACGGTGGTCGACACCTTCGCCGCCCAGCTGCTGGACAACGGCGGGGACGCCGAGCTGCTGGGCGAGCTGATCGCCGACCTGCCGGTGAACGGCGATCCGGCGGGGTGGTTCGGCGAGCTGTGGCGGGTCGACCACCCGTACACGGCGGACGTCCTGGAGGCGATCGGGGAGCTGCACCCGGACCGGGCGCTGGCCAAGGAGGCGCGCAAGGCGGCGTTCAAGGCGCGCTCCAGGAGCTGAGCCCTCCGGGCGCACCGTACGGCGGTCTAGGGAAGGTCCAGTGAGCCGTCCTCGGTGAAGGGGAAGAACGGGTTGTGGGCCAGCTCCCAGAGGTGGCCGTCCGGGTCCTCGAAGTAGCCGGAGTAGCCGCCCCAGTCGGTCGGGACCGGCGGCTTGACCACCACGGCGCCGGCCTCGACCGCCGTCCGCAGCGCGGCGTCCACCAGCGCGGGGGACTCCAGGTTCACCGCGAGGGTGACGCCGCGGAAGGAGGGCTCGCCGGTGGCGGGCACGCCCGCGTCGGCGGCCAGCTCGTCGGTGGGGAAGAGGCCGAGCACCGAGTCGGCGGTGCGGAACCAGACGATCTCCGGGCTGGAGGCGGTGGAGCGCTTCCAGCCGAGCGCCTCGTAGAAGCGGGCGCTCTCGTCGAGGTCGGTCACCCCGAGGGTGACGATGCTGATCCGGGCGGGGAAGGCGCCCTGCCCGGTGCGGTCCTGTGCTGCGTCGTTCTGTGCTGTCATGCCGCCAGGTTAGGGAGGGCGGCTGACAACCGGGTGCCCTGACACGGCCACCACCCCCGTCCGGGGGCCGAGCTGATGACCCGGCAGCTGCGGCCACGTAAGGTGGCGTCAGCGGTGCGGGTGCGAGGTCTCGGGGGTGCGGCACAGGATGATGCGGGAGAGCGGCGGCAGGCACCAGAAGCGGGACGCCGGGTCCTCGGGGTCCGCCCCGGCCCCGGACCGGCCGGTCCGGGAGGACCGTTTCACCGGTCGGCCCGCGGACCGGCCACTGGACCGGTCGGCCGAGCAGGGTGCCGGACGGCCCGCGGGCAGGCCCGTCGACCGGTTCGCCGACCAGGAGGAGTTCTCCCGCCGGACCCTGGCGGCGGCCGACTTCCCGGTGTACGGCGTGGCCGCGGGGCAGGCTCCCGCGGGAGGGGTCCCCGCGGGCGGGACGATGACGGCCGACGGGGCGTTGGCCGGTGAGGCGCTGGCCGCCTTCGAGACCTCCGGCGGCGAGCTGCGCTGGGTCGAGGTCCAGTGCGGCGACTGGCGCTCGGCGGCCGGCCCGTACGTGACCGTGCGCACCTACCGGCCGGGAGCCGAACCGGGCGAGCGGCTGCCCGAGCTGGAGGACCTGGTCGAGGACGAACGGGACCGCGTCTACGAGCAGTTGGGCGTCGACGAGGGCGACGGGCCGGGCCGGGTACGGGCGTTGCGCGCGTGGATCACGGTGGACGGCGAGCCCTGCGCGGTGGAGGTGCACGAGGACCGGCCGGTGCCGGAGCCCGGCGCACCGGCGGCGGACGGTCCGGAGCCGGTGTGGGCCGGACGGCTGCGGGTCGGCGGGCTGACCGTGACGGTGTGCGCGCGCGGGGTGGCCCCCGGCGCGGTGGAACTCGGCGCTATCGGCGACTTCGAGAACTGCCTGCGCGGCCGCACCGAGCTGCTGCGCGACCTGGCCGCCCGGCGCGCCCGCCGGGTGCCGGTCGAGGAGCGTGAACTGCCGCCCGCCGTCGGGATGGAGGCGCACCGGGCGCTGATCGCGCAGAGCGTCGCCGAGTCCGCCGCGATCGAGGCGCAGGTGCGGGTGGGGCGCACGCCGAGGCTGCCGCGCGGGCTGCGCGGGGAGGTCGGCGCGGTGCGCTGGGAGGCGGCGGTGCGCCAGCAGATGCGGCTGGCCACCGAGACCCGGGAGGAGGCCGCGGCGGCGGTGACCTCGATGGTGAACCACCTCAACCGGCTGTCCCAGCAGACGCACTGGCTGGTCGGCACGGCTGAGGGGGAGGCGGCCGTCGAGGAGGTCGTCCGGTACACGGTGTTCGCGAGCGAGGTGGCGAGCCTGCCGGCACAGCGGGCCTGGGCGCAGCTGTGGCGGGAGCGGCCGGGCGGCGGCGGGGCGGGGGTCTGGGAGGAGCAGCGGCTGGCCGAGCAGCTGTGGCTGTCGGCCTGGGAGCAGTGGCGGGCGGCGCGGCGCTGACGGGTCGGGCGGGCCGGCGGGGGCCTCAGTAAAGCACAGGTCATGTGAAGGTCATCGGTCGGCAAATGGCCGCCTGGGCGTGAGGTGGGCGTCATGCCGGGTTCACCCGCCCGGCGGAGCCTGCTGGGCGTCGGCATCCCGCACCGGCGCCCCCGCTCATCCTCAGGAGTTGCTGCCATGTCGCTGTCCCGTCGGGACTTCGTCAACCGTTCCACCCTCGTCGGGGCCGGCGTGCTGATCGCCGGCGGCGCCGAGGCGCTGGCCAGCGCCCCGGGCGCGATCGCCGCCCCGGTCGGCGGCGAGGCCCCGGTCGCCGCGGCCGCCGGGACCAACTCGGCCGGCGGCACCGCCGTCGGCTACGGCCAGCTGGTCCAGGACCCGGCCGGCCTGCTCTCCCTGCCGAAGGGCTTCTCGTACAAGGTCCTCAACCGGGCCGGCGTCACCAAGCTGCGCACCGGCGAGTTCACCCCGAGCAACCACGACGGCACCTCCGCCTTCGAGGACGAGCGCGGCGGCAACCTGATGGTCGTCAACCACGAGCTGGCCGGCGCCCGCGCCAACTGGCCGCACCCGGTGCCGCTGACCGAGGGCCACGTCTACGACCCGGGCGCGGCCGGCGGCTGCACCATCGTGCACGCCAAGCGGGACGGCTCGGTCGAGCAGTGGGTCGGTATCGCCGGCACCGCCACCAACTGCGCGGGCGGCGTGACCCCGTGGGGCACCTGGCTGTCCGGCGAGGAGACCGAGGACAAGGCCGGCAAGAACGGCTTCACCAAGGACCACGGCTACATCTTCGAGGTCGACCCCTTCGACGACGACTACAACCGGGACCCGCAGCCGGTGAAGGCCTTCGGCCGCTACGCGCACGAGGCCGTGGTCGTGGACCCGAAGCGCGGCCAGGTCTACCTGACCGAGGACGCCTCGAACCCGAACGGCCTGCTGTTCCGCTGGACCCCGCCGGCCGGCTTCAAGCACGGCCGCTACCAGCTGCGCAAGCTCGCCGCCGACGCCGGTGTGCTGGAGGCCTTCAAGGTCTTCGACGCCCAGGGCAAGTTCGTCGACGACCTCTCCCGCGCCACCAAGGTCGGCACCACCTACGGCGTGGACTGGGTCAAGGTCCAGGACCGCGACGCCAGGACCGTCTCGGTGCGCAAGCAGTTCAAGGACGGCGAGGTCAGCCGCGCCCGCAAGCTGGAGGGCATGTGGTGGGGTGACGGCGGCTTCTACTTCGTCTCCAGCTTCGCCCGTTCGGAGAGCCCGCTCCAGCACGACGGCCAGGTCTGGTTCTACAACCCGGCCCGCCGCACCATCACCCTGAAGGTGCTGCTGGGCGTCAACACCGACGTCTGGGGCGACCACGACAACTTCGACGGCCCGGACAACATCACCGTCTCGCCGTACGGCGGCATCGTGATCTGCGAGGACGGCGAGGGCGTCTCGCACCTGTTCGGCGCCACCGAGGACGGGCTGGTCTACCCGATCGCCCGCAACGAGCTGAACATCGGCACCGCCGAGAAGCCCGAGTTCAGCGAGTTCACCGGGGTGACCTTCTCGGACGACGGCAAGACCCTGTTCGCCAACATCCAGACCCCGGGCATCCAGCTGGCGATCAGCGGCCCGTGGCGCCGGCTGAACGAGCACAAGCGCGGCCAGGGCTACGGCGAGTGACGAACCGTCAGGAATGACCGAGCGGCTGCCCGCGGACTACTCGTCCGCGGGCAGCCGCAGTTGCAGCATCGCCAGCAGCCGCTGCTGCGGCTGGGCGAGGTCGATGCCGGTCAACTGCTCGGCGCGGCGCACCCGGTAGCGCAGGGTGTTGGGGTGGATGTGCAGGGCGTCCGCGGCCACCCGGACCTCGCCGAGCGCGTCCAGCCAGGCCAGCACCGACTCGGCGAGCCGGGTGCCGTGCCGCCGGTCGTACGCGGTGAGCGCGGTCAGCCGCGGGTCGCGCAGGCCGGTGCGCTCCTGGAGCAGCGCGAGCATCTCGCTGACCAGCACCTCCGCCTGGACGTCGATCAGCGCCGCGACGTCGAGGTCCACGCCGCCGCGGCCCATCGCGTCCAGGATGCGGTCCGCCTGCGCGCGGGAGTCGGGGACCTGGGCCAGGCCGTCGACGGTCGAGCCGATCGCGGCGCGCAGCGGGACGCCCAGGTGCTCCCGGGCGGCCGCCACCACCTCGAAGGCCCAGTCGCGCACGGTGGTCATCGGCAGGCCGGGCGGCAGCTCGGGCAGCAGCACGTACACCCGGGACTCGATCGGGGCGAGCAGCGCGGTGCGGTGCCGGGCGGCGGTGTGCACCGAGATCAGGCCGGTGACGTCGGAGCGGTGCAGCACGTCGGTGGTGTGCGCGCTGTAGGCCAGCACGGTGGCCGGGCGGCGCAGGTCCAGGCCGAGGTGGGTGGCGAGCGACTGGGGGCCGGTGGAGCCCTCCAGCAGGCCGGTCAGCAGCGTCTGGGTGAGCCGGACGTCGGCGGACAGCTCCCGGCGGCGGCGCACCAGCTGGGCGGCCGCGACCCGGGCGGCGCCGACCAGGGACTGCTCGGCCAGCGGGGCCAGCGGCTGGGCGCCCTCCTGCACCCAGATGGTGCCGAGCGGCTGCGCCCCGGCCCGGATGCCGACCGCGAGGCGGCGGCGCAGGCCCAGCTCGGGGTGCGGCTCGACCGCGATCGGGGTGTCCGAGCTGCGCAGGTGCTGGAAGATGCCCCACTCGCGGAGCTTGGACAGGTACGGCTCCGGGCCCTGCCAGCCGAGGATGGACAGCCGGCGCAGGTCGTCGACCTCGTCGGAGTCGGAGGAGCGGGAGTAGGCCAGCACCCGGCTGGAGGTGTCCTCGATCGAGACGATGCCGTTGGTGAGGACGGCGACGGTCTGGGCGAGGGAGAAGAGGTCGCCCGCGTTGGGCTCGGGGGCGCCGGGGGCGTCCGGGGCGTCCGGGCCGGCGATGATCGCCCGGGCCAGCGAGTCGAGGTGCTCCCAGCGGGTCTCGCGGCGCACCGAGAGCAGGGCGACGCCCGCGTCGGTGGCGGCCTCGCGCAGCGCGTCGGCCTGGCCGGGGCCGTCCAGCTTCACCGCGACGGCGGCGGCCCCGGCCCGGCCGGCCGCGCGCAGGGCGGGCAGGGCGGCGCGGCCGCGGGCGCCGATCGCGAGCACCAGCTCGCCGGGGGCGGCGGTCGGCGGGTCCTCCGGGTCGAGGATCGCGACGTCGCGCACCGGGACGTCCAGGCCCAGCGGGGCGGCCTGCAGCTCGACCAGCGGTTCGCCGAGGGACATCAGGAGTTGACGGAGCGGCAGGCCGGGGGTGGTCACGCCGGTCCTCCTTCATCCGCTCGGACAACGTTTCGCGGTCGATTTTAGCCGGACGGACAGAGATTCGGCGTGGCCGCCGGACCGCGGCCCGGCGCGCGGGCGCGCCGGGGCCTGCCGACGGGCACCGGCGTGCGAGCCGCCTTCGCGGGCCGGGGGCGTGAGCCCGGAGGCGCGAGGTGGCGCGGGGTGGTGTGAACAGTGGGGCGATCGGGGACGGTTCGTGACCGCGGCGTGACCGACTTCGTCGGGCCGGACAACGCCGTACGGGGGAATTTAGCCGCGCGGCCAATCAAGTCGCCCGGTGGCCAGGAATAGCGTTCGTGCTGTGGTCGGCGTGCAACCCGCGCCGGCAATCCCCCCGCACTGAACGAAGGAGAGCGTGCGCTCTATGGACGCTGTGACCCAGGTCCCCGCGCCGGTGAACGAGCCGGTCCACAGCTACGCCCCCGGGAGCCCGGAACGGGCCCGTCTGGAGGCCAAGCTGAAGGAGCTGGGCGGCCAGGAGCCGGTCCAGCTGACCATGACGATCAACGGTGAGCGCCGGATGGGCGGCGGCACCGAGATCCACGTCGTCCAGCCGCACAACCACGCGGCTCGGCTCGGCACCCTGCGCAACGCCACCCGGGCCGACGCGCAGGAGGCCATCGACACTGCCCTGGCCGCAGCCGAGGCCTGGCAGGCGCTCTCCTTCGACTCCCGCGCCGCGATCTTCCTCAAGGCCGCCGACCTGCTGGCCGGCCCCTGGCGCGAGACCCTGGCCGCCGCCACCATGCTCGGCCAGTCCAAGACCGCGCAGCAGGCCGAGATCGACACTCCCTGCGAGCTGGTCGACTTCCTGCGCTTCAACGTGCACTTCGCCCGCCAGATCATGGCCGAGCAGCCGATCTCCTCGGACGGCGTGTGGAACCGCAGCGACCACCGCCCGCTCGAGGGCTTCGTCTACGCGATCACCCCGTTCAACTTCACCGCGATCGCCGGCAACCTGCCGACCGCGCCCGCGCTGATGGGCAACGTGGTGCTGTGGAAGCCGTCCCCGACCCAGCAGTTCTCCGCGCACCTGCTGATGCAGCTGCTGGAGGAGGCCGGCCTGCCCAAGGGCGTCATCAACATGGTGACCGGCGACGGCCTGGCCGTCTCCGAGGTCGCGCTCAAGCACCCGGCGCTGGCCGGCATCCACTTCACCGGCTCCACCGCCACCTTCCAGCACCTGTGGCGCGAGGTCGGCACCAACATCTCCGGCTACCGCACCTACCCGCGGATCGTCGGCGAGACCGGCGGCAAGGACTTCCTGGTCGCCCACCCGTCCGCCGACCCGAAGGTCCTGAAGACCGCGATGACCCGCGGCGCCTTCGAGTTCCAGGGCCAGAAGTGCTCGGCGCTGTCGCGGGCCTACGTCCCCGCCTCGCTCTGGGCCGGCCTCAAGGACGAGTTCGCCGCCGAGGTCGACGGCCTCACCATGGGCGACGTCAGCGACCTGTCCAACTTCATGTCGGCCGTCATCGACGAGCGCTCCTTCGCCAAGAACAAGGCCGCGATCGACCGTGCCCAGGCCGACCCGCAGGTCGAGGTCCTCGCCGGCGGCACCTACGACGACTCGGTCGGCTACTTCGTCCGCCCGACCGTCCTGGTCTGCCAGGACCCGGCCGCCGAGTACTTCAAGGACGAGTACTTCGGCCCGATCCTGGCCGTGTACGTCTACGAGGACGAGAAGTACGAGGAGATGCTGACCCAGATGGAGTCGGTGTCCCCGTACGGCCTGACCGGCTCGATCATCTCCCAGGACCGCGCCGCGGCCCAGGACGCGATGCACAAGCTGCGCTTCGCCGCCGGCAACTTCTACATCAACGACAAGCCGACCGGCGCCGTCGTCGGCCAGCAGCCCTTCGGCGGCGGCCGGGCCTCGGGCACCAATGACAAGGCCGGCGCCAAGCAGAACCTGGCGCGCTGGACCTCGACCCGCTCGGTCAAGGAGACCTTCGTCCCGCCGACGGACTACCGCTACCCGCACATGGGCTGACCAGCCCCCTGACCAGCCGGCTCGTCCCGTAGCCACCGGTCACCCGCGACGCCCGGTCCCGCAGCCGGGCGCCGCCTCCCGGGGCGGCGGTGCCCCATCCCCGCACCGCCGCCCCGGCCCTTTCTGCCATCCTTAAGAAGCACCAGCTCCAGGAGTCACGATGCTCCGTTCCGCCCTTCTCGCGGCCTCCCGGTCCCCGCAGGTCCGCACCGTGGTCGAGAAGTTCCCGCCGACCCACGCGATAGTCGAGCGCTTCGTCGCCGGTGACGTCCTCGACGACGCCGTCACCGCCACCGACGACCTGATCGCCACCGGTCGCAAGGTCACCCTCGACCACCTCGGCGAGGACACCCAGGACGCCGCCCAGGCCGCCGGCACCGCCGAGGCCTACGAGCACCTGCTCAAGGCCCTCAAGGACACCGGCCTCGCGGCCGGCGCCGAGGTGTCGGTCAAGCTGTCGGCCGTCGGCCAGTTCCTCCCGGTGGACGGCGAGAAGATCGCGCTGGAGAACGCCCGCCGCATCTGCGAGGCCGCCGCCGAGGCCGGCACCACGGTGACCCTCGACATGGAGGACCACACCACCACCGACTCCACCCTCGCCATCGCGCGGGAGCTGCGGGCGGACTTCCCGTGGCTGGGCGTCGTGCTCCAGGCCTACCTGCGCCGCACCGAGGCCGACTGCCGCGACTTCTCCGGCGCCGGCTCGCGCGTGCGCCTGTGCAAGGGCGCCTACAAGGAGCCCGAGTCGGTCGCCTTCCAGGGCAAGCACGAGGTCGACCTCGCGTACGTCCGGGCCCTGAAGGTCCTGATGGCGGGCGAGGGCTACCCGATGATCGCCTCGCACGACCCCAACATGATCAAGATCGCCGGCCAGCTGGCCCAGTGGAACGGCCGCAAGCGGGACTCCTTCGAGTACCAGATGCTGTTCGGCATCCGCCCCGAGGAGCAGCTGCGCCTCGCCGCCGAGGGCAACACCATGCGGGTCTACCTCCCGTACGGCCAGGAGTGGTACGGCTACTTCATGCGCCGCCTCGCCGAGCGCCCCGCCAACCTGACCTTCTTCCTGCGCGCCATGGCCACCCGCGGCTGACCCGGCGCCCCAGGCCACGGCCCGCACCCCTGACGGGGGGTGCGGGCCGTCGCGCGTTGTCGACGTCAGAGGAACGGCTTCGTGTCGAGGTCGAAGTCGAACGGGGCAGGGAGCGCGAGCGGTTCGCCGAAGGCGGCGAGGTGCACCTCGGTGTACTCGTCGCGGTGCGGCTTGGCGAACAGACTGACCTGGGACTTCTCGCGGTCGATGAGGAGGTAGAGCGGGATGCCGGCCCGGGCGTAGCAGTGGCGCTTGGCGATGCGGTCCTGGTCGGGCTTGGCGGAGGTCACTTCCGCGACCATGGCGACGCCGTCCGGTTCCATCCAGGACGGTGCGCCCCGGAAGAGGCGGAGTTCCTCGGGGGCGAACGTGACGTCCGGGATGACGTGGTCCGCAGGGTGGTGCCCGCTGGCGACGAGGCGAAGTCCCTTGTTCTCCGACATCTGCATTTCGGTAGCCGACTTGCGCCACACCTGGCCGGTCAACTCGCTGATGAGATGGCAGTGGTAGCCGTCGACGGGGAGTCGGATGAGGATCTCGCCATTGACGAGTTCGGCCCTCAGGCCTTCGGGGGCGTCCAGGGCGAGAAACAGCTCGAGGAGGATCTCGTTATCCGTTGTGTTCATGAACGACCTCTCGACCGGATGCGTCGGAAGGCTATGCGCGGTGGGCACAAGCGGGGGCAGGGACTGCGTCATCGTCACTCGATGGTGTGAGTTCGGGGCGGGGCCTAGGATCTTCCTGCTGGTGAACTGGCTTTTCGAGTGGAGGAGTTGGGGATGCTGAAGGCTTTCGCGGAGCTGTCCACGCCGTTGGTGGCGGATGCCTGTGTGCGGCTCGGGGTGGGGGTGCGGGTGGCGCCGGCGGGGGTGGGGGCGGTGGTGGCCGGGGCCCGGGTGGCGGGGCGGGTGCTGCCGGTGCGGCACTACGGGAGCGTGGACGTGTTCCTGGAGGCGTACGGGGCGGCCCGGGACGGCGACGTGCTGGTGGTCGACAACGGCGGGCGGACCGACGAGGCCTGCATCGGGGACCTCGCGGTGCTGGAGGCGCGGGCCGCCGGGGTGGCCGGGATCGTGGTGTGGGGGCTGCACCGGGACACCCCCGAGCTGCGGGAGATCGGGCTGCCGGTGTTCAGCTACGGGGCGCTGCCGCTCGGCCCGGTGCGGTTGGACGACCGGGAGCCGGCGGCGCTGCTGACGGCCAAGTTCGGGCCGCACCCGGTGAGCGCGGAGGACGTGGTGTTCGCCGACCCGGACGGGGTGCTGTTCGTGCCCGGTGACCGGGTCGTGGAGGTGCTGGAGACGGCCGGCGGGATCGCCCGGACCGAGCGCGCGCAGGCTGCCCGGATCGCCTCCGGGGACACGCTGCGCCGGCAGACCTCCTTCGAGGAGTACCTGGAGCGGCGCGCCGCCGACCCGGCGTACAGCTTCCGGCGGCACCTGCGGCGGATCGGCGGGGCGATCGAGGAGTAGGAGTAAAGGCGTTACAGCTTCCGGTACATGACGTGCAGGCCGACGTAGCCGTCCACGGGGTGGTCGAAGGACTCGGGGACGGTGCCGACGACCTCGAAGCCGAGCGACTCGTAGAGCCGCACGGCGTGGTGGTTGGTGGCGACCACGGCGTTGAACTGCATGGCGCGGAAGCCGGAGCGGCGGGCCCAGTCGAGGGTGTACTCGACCAGGGCCCGCCCGATCCCCCGGCCGTGGTGGGCCGGGTCGACCAGGTAGCTGGCGCTGGCCACGTGCGAGCCGTTGCCGGGGCGGTTGCGGCTCATGGTGGCGGTGCCGAGGATCCGCCCGTCCCCGTCCACCGCGACCACCGTGCGGTTCGGGGCGGCGAGCATCCACCACTCCCGGCCCAGCTCGGAGGACATGTCCAGGGGGTAGGGGAAGGTCTCGCCGGCGGCGACGACGGTGTGGAAGAACGGCCAGATGTCCGGCCAGTCCTCGGGGACGGCTTCGCGGATGCGGACGGGAGCGGGCACGGGCGCGGGCGTGGGCAGGGGCATCGGACCAGGATGATGCTCGAGGGGTGGGCGGGCCAGCGGTTTTCGGTCGGAGCGGCCGGTCAGCCGCCGAGGACGGCCTTCTCGACCAGGGCGGCGGTGTGCGCCTGGCCGGTGGCGTTGGGGTGCACCACGGCGTACTCGAGGGGGAGGACGCTGGTCAGCACGCCGTCCAGCCAGTGGTCGGCGTCGCAGACGCTGTGGCCGGCGCTGGCGGGGTAGAGGTCCACGAAGGTGTCGCCGTGGGCGGCGGTGCTCCGGGCGACGAGCGCGTTGAGCGGTTCCACGATCGCGGTGCGGGCCCAGACGAGGTCGCCGCCGGTGAAGGTGCCGAACTGCAGGAGGTTGCCGAACTGGCAGAGCCCGGCGTTCTCGGGGACGAGGTGCGGGTAGCCGACGGTGAGGATCCTGGCGGACGGGGCCTTGGCGTGCAGCGCGGTCAGCATCCGGTCGTAGCCGTTGCGCAGCCGGGCGAAGCGGTCGGGCAGGCCCGCGTCGAACTTGTCCTTGCAGGGCGTGCCCCGGCCGAGCTGGACGGCGCCGAGTTCGATGCAGCTCTTGAGGATCTCGGCGAAGCCGAGGTCGTTGCCGCCGATCCCGACGGTGACCAGCTCGGTGGCCGGGTCGACGGCGTCGATCTGCGGTGGGACGGGCGGGTAGGGGCCGTTCGGGTCGGTGCCGAGCGGCGGGAGCGGGCGGCCGAGCGGGGCCTGCGCGGTCACGTCGACGCCGTCGGTGGTGGCGCCGCTGCAGCTGACGTTCCGCAGGTCGGCCAGGGAGCCGAGGTCGCGGCGGATGATCTCGGGGTAGGAGTCGACGGTCCGGGCGCAGCCGTCGCGGGGCGCGGTCTCGTCGCCGGTGGCCTCGATGACCCCGGCGGTGTAGGAGTCGCCGAGGGCCGTCCAGCTCAGTGCGCCGGCGCGGGTGCCCGGCCGGGCGGCGGCCTGGGAGGTGGTCGGGCTGATCAGCCCGGCGGCGAGCACGGTGGCGATGCCGGCGACGGCGAGGCGGGACAGGAAGCGTGGCACGGCTCTCCTCCTGGGGATAGGGGGAGAGTGCGGTTTCACCCTCCTGAGAGTCAATCGAGTCGCTCTGTGGACGACTTGATGCCTCGGGAGGGTGAAACCACGGGCAGGACGGTGACGCCGGGTGTCAGAGCGTCGCGGCGGCGGGCTCGATCATCGCCCGCGCGGTCTTGCCGTCGACGTACTCGCCGAGCGCCGTCATCTCCCACTCGCCGCCCGGGCGGCGGACCAGCTTGCACATCATCACACCGGTGTGGGGCTCGGAGTTGGTGAGGTCGAAGCGGACCAGCTCCTCCTCCGTCCGGGCGTCCAGCAGGCGGCAGTAGGCGTCGCGCACCTCGGTGAACCTCTGGCCGGAGAAGGAGTTCACGACGAAGACCAGCGCGTGGACCTCGGCCGGCAGGCCCTCCAGGTGGACGGTGATCGCCTCGTCGTCGCCGCCCTCGCCGCCGACCAGGTTGTCGCCGGAGTGGGAGATCGCGCCGTTGAAGATGCTCAGCTTCATGAACCAGGCCGTCTCCAGCCGCTTGTGGCGGGCGTCGAAGGCGAGGCAGGAGGCGTCCAGGTCGATGTCGCGGCCGCGGGCGGCGGACTTCCAGCCGAGGGCCATCCGGACGGAGGAGAGGAAGGGGCGGCCGTTCTTGACCAGGGAGACCGAGCTGCCCTTGACCAGGTTGACCCGGCCCTTGTCCAGGGTGACCTTGCCGGGGGCGGCCGGGGCCGGGGGCGCGGCGGGCGCCGGGGGAGCCGCGGGCGCCGGGGGAGCCGCGGGCGGGGCAGGGATGGCGGTCTGGCCGGTGGCGAGGGCGATCCGCGGGTCGATCGGGGAGGCCGCCGGTGCGGGCGGCACGGGCGGGGCGGCCGGCGGAGCGGTCGGGAGCTGGATGGTCCGGTCCATCGGGGCCGGCGGTACGGGCGGTGCGGCCGCCGCCACCGGGGCGGCGGGCGCGGGGGCCGGGGAGTCGTCGACGGTGACGCCGAAGTCGGTGGCGATGCCCGCGAGGCCGTCGGCGTAGCCCTGGCCGACCGCGCGCACCTTCCAGGCGCCGCCCCGCTGGTAGACCTCGACCACGATGAGCGCGGTCTCCAGGCCCAGCCGGGGCGGGGTGAAGGTGACCAGCACCTCGCCGGTGTCGGCGTCGCGGACGGTGGCGGTGGGCTCCGTCCCGGCGAAGGTGGAGACCTGGTCGGCGGGGCTCGCGGTGACCACGATCTTGGTGATCCCGGCCGGGACGGCCCGGGTGTCGACGGTGATCGCGTCGGGGGTGCCGGCGGAGGCCGGGCGGTGGCTGACGCCGGGGCCGTTCGGGGCGTTGAAGAAGACGAAGTCGTCGTCGGAGCGGACCTTTCCGGCATCGGTCAGCAGCAGGCCGGAGACGTCCAGCGCCTTGGGCGCGGTGACCTCGACGGTCACTCGCGCGGCGGTCAGCGGTGCGTTGCCGCCTTGGGTCAGGACGGTGGGCACGGACTCCTCCTCGGGTGCGGAACGGCGGCCCGGCCGGGGCCGTTGGGGGCGCCGGGCCGGGTGCTGCCCACAGTAACGAACGAGGGTGCGGGGATGCGCCCGTCCGGCGGGGCCGGCTGTCGGATCGTCGGACGATCGTCCGCTGCGGGCCGTCGGCGGCTCAGCGGGCCGCGGCGGTCGGGGTCGCGGTCGGGGTGGACGCCGGTGCGGCGAGCGGCGTGGCGGCCGGGGTGCCGGGCGCGTACGGCTCGGCGGACGGCGGCGGCGGGCCGAAGGAGCCGAGCGCCGCGACCGCGCGGGGGCGGTCGAGGGCGAAGGCGGAGACGCTCCAGCTCTCCGTCGGGGCCGACTTGCGCACCACGGCGGACGGGTCGGCCGCCGGACGGGCGCCGCGGACGCCGAAGGTGTAGCGGCCGGGCCGGACGTCGGTGCCGGGCGGGGTGGTGAAGCGGTAGACGAGGGTGCCGCGCTCCTGCTGGACGGTCACCACGGCGCCCGGCAGGTCGGTCCAGGCGGAGCCGGGGCCGGCGGCCGACTCGCCCGGGACGAGCCGGAACTCGGCCTGGAACGCGGTGACCGGCTCGGTGGCCGCGAGGGTGAGCTGGTGGCGCAGGCCGTCGCGGCCCAGCGGGGAGACCCGGGCGGCGCCGGTCAGCGCGTGGTCGGTGTCCGCGCTGTCGTCGGTGCCATCGGTGCCGTCGGTGCCGTCGGTGCCGTCGGTGTCCGGGGTGTCGCCGGTGTCCGCCGCGCCGTCGGTGTCCGGGACGGGCAGGGCGGGCGGCGGCGCCGGGCGGCCGGGGGTGGGCGGGCCGAAGCCGGGCTGCTTGGCGCCCGGGGCCGGGACGGAGACGGAAGGGGAGGGCGAGGGGCCGGCCGGGGCCGTGGCGCCGAGCAGCCCGGCTTCGGTGCCCGCGAGCTGGGTGCCTGAGGCGGGTGCGTCCTGCCCGGCCGAGGCCTGGCCGCCGGTCTGGGGTGCGCCCGGGACCGTCGCGCGGGGCGCGGGCGGGGAGGCGGCGACCGGGGGGTCCACCGAGCGGTGCGTGGACGGGTGCGTCGAGGGCCGGTTCGCGGCGGGGGAGGACGACGGGCCGTCGGTCGGGGTCTGCGCCGAGACCGCCTCGGCCTCCTCGGTGGCGCCCGGCGTGGGCGGCGGGGTGCTGCCGACCCGGGCGACGCCGGCCCGGCGGCCGATCCCCTGCTGTTCGTTGAGCAGCAGGGTGGTCGCGATGCTGATGCCGACCACGGTGGACATCGCCATCGCGGCGCCGGAGAAGCGCAGGGTGGGCAGCCGGAACAGGCCGCCGAACGGGCGCGGCCGCCCGTGCCGGCCCTGCCGTGCGGGCTCGTGCTGCACGTCCCGCGCGGTGTCCTCGCGCACAGCCACCGGACCCCTCCCTCCCCGAAGCCGCCGTCGCGTCGCCGTATTCTCCCACGCGCCGCCGCCGGGCCCGGCTCCGGCCGCGGAGGGCCGGTTCCACGCGGGCCCGCGTGGGGAGAGGGGAGAGCGTACCAGCGGGCGGCCGTGGCCCGGTCGCACCCCCTCCACTTCGCGGACATCCGTGCGCCACACGGAAGTTGACGCTCCGTCTGATAAGCGCCGACAGGGGAAGGAAGGCTCGGCCGGGGGTTATTGCAACCCCCTTGCAACCCTTGCCCGCCGTACCGGGCGTGACGCAGGCTGAGGGCATCCCACGCCGTCCCGGAGAGACCGTCATGCCGTCCGACCCGCTGTCCGCAGCCTCCAGTGCACCCCTCGCCGCCACCCCCACGGGCGGCGATGGGGAGGTCTCCACCGCCGCTCCGGCGGCGGTGGAGGAGGTGCTGATCCTGCGGATCTCGCTGGGCGAGGAGGTGGTCGGCGAGGTGCGCACCCGGTTCCGGTTCACCGCCGCGCGCCCGTACGAGGTGCTGCTGACCTTCCACCTGGGGCGGCCGGACGAGGCGGACTGGGTGTTCTCGCGCGAACTGCTGCGCGACGGCCTGCGCGCGCTGAGCGGCCAGGGCGACGTCAAACTGTGGCCGGCGTACTGCCCGTGCCACGGCTCGACGCTGCACCTGGCGCTCGAATCCCCGCACGGCAGCGCGCTGCTGGAGGCCTCCAAGCCCCGGGTGCAGGCCTGGCTGGACCGCACCTACGCGCTGGTCTCCGAGCACCAGGAGCGCCACTGCGGCCCCACCGACGCCGAGCTGGCCGCGCTGCTCGCCGAGGGCTGAGGCTCCGCCCCCGGAAGCCGGGACAGACCGTCAGCGGCGCTCCGGCGGCCCGGCGGCGCACGGCGGCGCGAGGGGCGGCGCGCCGGGCAACCGGGCCGTCCCCGCCGCCAGCGCGGCCCGCAGCCGCCGGACGGCCGGGGCCGAGGAGGCGGGCAGCAGGTCGTACGGGTCGTCCGGCCCGTCCACGCTGACCAGCACCGACTCGGCGATCCGGTACGGCCGGTGGGCCAGCAGCCCGCCCAGGTAGCGGCGCAGCCGGGACAGCTCGGCGCGGACCGTCACCGTCCGGCCCGCGTCGCCGAACAGCGCCTCGGCGAGCTGGGCGGCGGTGCTGCCCTCGCGTCCGGTGGCGAGCAGGAGCAGCAGTTCGGCGTGGCGCGGGCTGAGCGGGTGCGACCAGCTGTCGGCCGCGCCCCGGACGGACAGCTCGGGGCGGTCCGGGCGGCGCAGGTCGAGCCGCAGGTGGGCGCCCTCGGCCTGTTCGGCGGTCACCGTGCCGGAGCCGTCCTCCTCGGGCGGCCGGACCGGGCGCACCAGCCAGCCGTCGGCGAGCGGCTCCAGCGCGCACTCGCCGAGGCCGGGCACCCAGTGCACGGTGGCCGGGGTCCAGCCCTCGCTGGGCACCCGCAGCCGGCTGGGCGGCGGCAGCCCGGCGGCGGCGGCGGTCCAGCCGGCCGCGTCGACCACCAGCGCCGGGCCGCCGACCCGGGCGAGCAGCGGGGCGGCCAGGGCGCGCAGCTGGTGCAGCGCCTCCAGCCGGTGGGCGCGCAGCTCGGCCTCGGCGAGCCGGGCGGCGGTGGCGGTGAGCTGGATCAGGAACGGGCGGACGCTGTGCGCCGGGCCGCTCAGGTTGATGGCGCCGACCAGCCGTCCGGTCCCGGGGTCGCGCACCGGCGCGGCCACGCAGGTCCAGGCGTGGTGGCTGCGCAGGTAGTGCTCGGCGGAGTGGACGTGCATCGGGCGCCGGGCGCGCAGCGCGACCGCGATGCCGTTGGTGCCGACGCTCTCCTCGATCCAGCGGGCGCCGGTGATGAAGCCGATCCGGTCGGCGCTGCGGCGCAGGCCGCGCTCGCCCTCCTGCCAGAGCACGTGGCCCTCGGCGTCGGCGACGGCCAGCAGCAGCGGGGCCGCTCCGCCCACCTCCAGCAGGGTCTCGCGCAGCACCGGCAGGACGGCGTCGAGTCCGCTGGTGCGGCGGCGCTGTTCGATTTCGCCGGGGCCCAGCAGGACGGCGGCGGCGCCGGTGTCGGGGTCGAGGCCGAGGCGGCGCAGCCGGGCCCAGGAGTCGCCGATCTCGGGGCGGGGTTCGAGCAGGCCGGGGCCGCCGGTCTCCTCGGTGAGGGCGGGAACGGCCAGTTCCCGGGCGGCGGCGTCGGCGAGGGTGCGGTCGTGGACCTTGGCCAGCTCCGACGCGGTCGGCGGGGTGCGGCGCTCGGGTCGTCGGGACTGCCGTCCGGTCTGCCGCACTCGCTTCGCTCCTCGCCGCCGTTCGAGGACGCGTCGGGGCCGACGCGCTGACGAAAGCGTACGGGGGCGGTGGGCCGCTGGGGACGGGGTCGGGCAAGTCGGCATACCGGGCGGTACGGAACGCGGGCCCGCGTTCCGTACCGCCGTACCGCCTGACGGCCGGACGGGGTCAGCGCTGCGTGCCGGAGCCCTGCTGGGCCGCCTCCACGGTGTGGTGCAGGTCGGCGCCGGCCTCCAGGGCGGCGCCGGTGCTCAGCGCCAGGCAGGCGGCCAGGGCCACGGCGGCGGCCCGCAGCCAGGTGCCGGGGGCGGTGGCCGGGCGGGGCTGGAGCAGTGCGGCGACCCGGCGCGGGACCGGGCCGGAGTGGGCGGCGGCGACCAGCCGGGGGCGGGCCGGCCAGGGGGAGCGGCTCGCGGCCAGGGCGGCCCGGCCGACCGCGCGGGCGGTGACGGCGCGGTCGCCGACCCGGGCGGCGGCCACCTCGTCGGCCCAGCGCTCCAGGTGGTAGCCGAGGGGCGCGCGCAGCGGGCGGAGTGCCGGGTGGACGTCGGCGGCGTGCTCGGCGAGGGCGAGGAAGAGGTGGTGGCGGGCGGTCAGGTGGGCCCGTTCGTGGGCGAGCAGGGCGGAGCGCTCGGGGCCGCTGAGGGCGCGCAGCATGCCGGAGGTGACCACGATCCGGCCGGGCTCGCCCGGTCGGCCGGGGCGGCCCAGGCGGCCGGGCAGGGCGAAGGCGTCGGCGCACTCGTCGTCGAGGACGGTGAGCGGGTGGTCGGCGGGCCGCAGCAGGGCGGCGGGCCGGAGGAGCGCCGCCGGCCATGCCGGGGGGCGTGACCAGCGCACGGAGGCGCGCGGGGGGCGCGTGTCCGGATGCTGGGCGGGGGAAGGTCCACGGTCCGGACGGGGGCCGTCGGAGGGCTCCGCGCGGTGCGCGTCGGCCGGGAGCGCGGCCCGGGCGGCGCGCAGCTCCCGCAGCCGTCGGCGGGCGGTGCGCACCGCCAGGGCGCCGAGCGCGAGGAGGGCCAGGGCGGCCAGCGCGGCCGGGAACGGCGCGTCGGGCGCGGCCGCGGTGAGCCAGGGCAGCGAGAGGTGGCCGAGGGCGGCGACCGGCGGGAGCTGGAGCAGTCCGGCGGCGGCCAGCAGGCCGAGCGAGCAGAGGGTGCCGCCGGCCAGGACGGCGGCGCTGCCGGCCAGCATCCAGGCGGCGGCCCGCGGCGGCAGCGCATCGGCGAGGCGGCGGGCCAGCGGGGCGGCCAGGAAGGGCAGCAGCAGGGGGACCCAGACGGCGAGCATCATCGGCCCGCCGTTCCCGGTGTCTGAGCCCCGGGGTTGCCGTCGCCGAGGAGGTCGCGCAGCAGCTGCTCGTCCTCGGCGGAGAGGTCGGAGACGAAGCGGGCCAGCACGGTGGAGCGGTCGGTCTCGCGGCCGAGCTCGGTGTGCATCCGGCGGGCGGCGAGCCCGGCGGTGTCCTGGACGGTCGGGGTGTAGGCGTAGGCGCGGCCGGCCCGGGTGCGCTCGACCGTCCCCTTGTCGAACAGCCGGGCCAGGATCGTCGCGATGGTGGTGCGGGCGAGGTCCCCGCCGAGCGCGGCCTGGACGTCCTGCGGCGTCATCGGCTGCCGGGCGGACCAGAGGGCGGCCAGCACCTCGGCCTCCAGCTCCCCGGCGGGCCGGCGGGCGGACGGTACGTCGGGCATGGCGGCGCTTCCTCCAAGTATCGTCTACAGTCGTGTAGACCGTCTACGCAACTGTAGACGGTCCGGGCGGGTTCGGTGCGAACCGCCCTCCAACGTACGGGAGGTCCGTCGGCCTTGCTCCAGTTCCTCGCCGATCCGGCCGTTCACCTCGCGGTGAACCCGCTGGACGCGTCCTCACTGCTCGCCGCCTTCGGCGCGCTCGGCATCGCCGTCGTGCTGTTCGCCGAGACCGGGCTGCTGGTGGGCTTCTTCCTGCCCGGCGACTCGCTGCTGTTCACCGCGGGGCTGCTCTGCGTGCCCGGCGCCACCAAGGGCCCGCAGCTGCACCTGTGGCAGGTGCTGCCCGCCGCCCTGGTCGGCGCGCTCGTCGGCGCCCAGGTCGGCTACCTGATCGGCCGGCGCGGCGGCCGGGCGCTGCTCGGCCGGACCAGGCGCAAGAGCCTGCTGGAGGGCGTGGCGCGGGCCGAGGAGCTGCTCGCCAAGTACGGCCACGGCAAGGCGATCGTGCTCGCCCGGTTCATTCCGGTGGTCCGAACGGTGCTGAATCCGCTCTGCGGCGTGCTCGACGTGCCGGTCCGCTCGTTCACCCTGTGGCAGGTGGCCGGAGGCGTGGTCTGGACGGTCGGCGTGGTGTTCGCCGGGTACGGGCTGGGCTCGTCCATCCCCGGTATCGACCAGTACCTGCTGCCGATCATCGGTCTGGTAGTAGTTGTCTCCGTGCTCCCTATTGTTCTCGAACTGTTCCGCGCCCGTAAGGCGCGACGTCACGGAGGTGACATGTGACGCCCTCCAGGGCGCTCGCCGTGTACGACGGCAGCGGAATCGACGGCGGCCTGTACACCCGGGTCAACGGCTGGGCGCAGTCGGCGCCGCACTGGCTGGACGAGCTGATCAAGGTCTGGTCGGCGCTCGGCCTCGGGCTGTTCGCGGTCTTCATGCTCTACGCCTGGTGGCGGGCGCGCGGCGCGGACTCGGCCGTGATGGCCAGGGTGCTCGCCTCGCCGCTGATCGTGGTCGTCGCGTACGGCGTCAACTCGGTGTTCAAGGGCGCGGTCGAGGAACTCCGGCCGTGCGCTCAGATCCCCGGCAGCGTCTCGCTGGAGACCTGCCCGGGCGCCGGGGACTGGTCCTTCCCGAGCAACCACTCGGTGATCGCCTTCGCCGCCGCGACCGCGCTCTGGTTCGTCAACCGGCGGCTCGGCCTGGTGGCCGGCCTGTTCGCGGTGCTGATGGCCGCCTCCCGGGTCTGGGTCGGCGTGCACTACCCGCACGACGTGGCGGTGGGCGCGCTGGTCGGGCTGCTGGCCGCGGCGGTGCTGGCGCCGCTCGCCGGGCGCTGCGGGCCGCTGGTGGACCGGATGCGGGCGGGCGCGCTGCGGCCGCTGCTCGGACCGGGGCAGCCGCCGGTCGTGGCCCGCGGGTACGCGTCGTACGAGTCCCGGCAGCGCTGAGCCGGACTTCCGCCCCTGCCCCTTGTCCGGTCTCGGACGGCGGGTGGAGCATGTGAGCCGGGCGTGGAGCCTCCTTCGGGGGGCGCCCGCCCGGCTCAGTCGTGCTCGGGCGCGCGGGCGCCGGGCGTGCCAGCGGAGGGAGTGCCGAATGCCGTACCGACTCGACATCACGCAGGGGGACTGGCCGGGCGACCTGCTGCACAAGGGCGTCGAGGGGCTGCTGGCCGAGGCCATGGTGCTCACCCTCGCCACCGCGGGCCACGAGCACGGCCCGCACGCCAACCTGGCCTTCTTCGCGTACGACGACGACCTCGTCCTCTACTTCGTCAGCGAGCGCTCCACCCGGCACAGCCACCACCTGGCCGAGGAGGCCCGGGCCGCCGCCACCGTCTTCCTGCCGCCGCCGGTCTTCGGCGAGCAGCTGCGCGGCCTCCAGCTGACCGGCAGCGCGAGCGAGGCCTGGGGGCGGCAGGCCGAGGCGGCGCTGGCCGCCTACCAGGGGCGCTACCCGGTCTTCGCGCGGGACGAGGAGGTCCGACGGCAGTTCCTGACCGGGGGCGGGGCGGCGGCGCTGTACCGGTTCCAGGTGGAGGAGCTGACGGCGGTGGACGAGCCGAACTTCGGGCGGCGCAACTACCTGCGGGCCCGGGTGGTGCGGTCGTAGCCGCCGCGGCGGCCTCGGGGTGGCCGACGGGTTGTCTGTACAACTTCCCAGGTGGTTCATCTGCGGGACGGCGTCCCGACGCCCCTCGGACACCCGGGCGCACCAGCCTGGACGCATGAGAGTCATCGTCGTAGGAGCAGGCGTCCTGGGCAGCATGCACGCCTGGCAGGCCGTCGAACGCGGCCACGAGGTCGTCCACCTGGAGCGCGAGACCGAGGCGCGCGGCGCCTCGGTGCGCAACTTCGGCCTGGTCTGGGTCAGCGGCCGCGCGCAGGGCGAGGAACTGGACACCGCGCTGCGCGCCCGCGAACTGTGGGAGTCCATCGGCGCCCGCGTCCCGGACCTCGGCTTCCGGGCCAACGGATCGCTCACCGCGATCCGCACCGAGGCCGAACTCGCCGTCGCTGAACAGGCCCTGGCCCTGCCGGACGCCGCCGCCCGCGGCTACCGGCTGCTCGACCCGGACGAGACCCGCGCCGCCAACCCGGCCCTGCGCGGCAAGCTGCTCGGCGCCCTGTGGTGCGGGCGCGACGCCGCCGTCGAACCCCGCACCGCCCAGCCCGCGCTGCGCGCCGCCCTGGAGGCCACCGGCCGGTACACCTTCCTGCCCGGGCGCGAGGTGCGCGAGGTGGTCGGCGAGAACGCCGTCCGCGACGACCACGGCGACGTCCACACCGGCGACCTGGTGGTCCTCTGCACCGGCGCCTGGCTCGGCGGCCTGGTCCGCGAACTCGCCCCCGCCCTGCCGGTCCGCCGGGTGCGGCTCCAGATGATGCAGACCGACCCGCTCGGCGAGACCCTCACCACCTCCGTCGCCGACGGCGACAGCTTCCGCTACTACCCCGCCTTCGCCGGCACCGCCCTGGACCGGCTGCGCGAGACCCAGCCGCAGCCGCCCGTCGCCGCCGAGCACCGGATGCAGCTGCTGATGGTCCAGCGCCGCGACGGCGGCCTGACCATCGGCGACACCCACGAGTACGACCAGCCGTTCGGCTTCGACGTCGTCGAGGACCCGTACGACCACCTGGTCGGCGTCGTCGAGGACCTGCTCGGCCGCCCGATGCCGCGGATCCGCCGCCGCTGGGCCGGGGTGTACGCGCAGTGCGTCGACACCACCCGGGTCGTCCACCGCGAGCGCGTGCGCGACGGCGTCTGGCTGGTCACCGGCCCCGGCGGCCGCGGCATGACCTGCTCGCCCGCCATCGCCGAGACCACCGCCGACCTCGCCAACCTGTAAGGAACGCCGCTGTGAGCAACACCGCTGTGACCGATACCGCTGTGACCGCAGACATCCGCCTGGTCGTGCTCGACATGGCCGGCACCACCGTGGCCGACGACGGCCTCGTCGAGCAGGCCTTCACCGCTGCCGCCGCGGCGCTCGGCGTCGAGGCCGGCAGCCCGGAGTTCGACCCGATGCTGGCCCACGTCCGGGCCACCATGGGCGAGTCCAAGATCTCCGTCTTCCGGCACCTGTTCGGCGCGGAGGAGAAGGCCCAGCAGGCCAACACCGCCTTCGAGGCCGCCTACCACGACCTGGTCGACGCCGGGCACTGCGCCGCCCTGCCCGGCGCCGCCGAGGCCATCGCCGAACTGCGCGGCCAGGGCCGCAAGGTGGTCCTCACCACCGGCTTCTCCCGGGCCACCCAGGACCGCATCCTGGACGCCCTCGGCTGGCGGTCCGTCGCCGACCTGACCCTCTGCCCCGCCGAGGCCGGCCGCGGCCGCCCGTACCCCGACCTCGCGCTCACCGCCCTGCTGCGCACCGGCACCGACTCGGTCCGCCAGATCGCCGTCGCCGGCGACACCGGCTACGACATGCTGACCGGCACCCGGGCCGGCGCCCCGGTCGTCGCGGGCGTCCTCACCGGCGCCCACGACGAGGCCCGGCTGCGGGCCGACGGCGCCACCCACGTCCTCGGCTCGATCGCCGAACTGCCCGCGCTGCTGGGCTGATGCGGCGTTCCGCCCCGGGCGGCGGCCCGGGGCGGAACGGTGGGCTCAGGCGACCGGCCGGCTCAGGCGGACGACTCCTTCGGCCGGCGCACCGACCAGAGCAGGGTGCCGTCGATCAGGACGTTGCAGCCGAGGAACGCCAGCAGGTAGGCGGAGGAGTCGGCCTCGCCGGGGAGCTTGGGGGCGACCCGCCCGGCCGGGTCCATCCGGACGGTGATCACCTGGCCGCGCTTGAACCGGGGGGAGCTCTCCGTGAGCGGGCCGCCCGGCACGTCGTCGTTCAGCTCCGTGGAGGCCAGGCTGTACGCCCGCCCGGTGCCGTGGAGGGCGTCGGTGACCTTCTCGTCGACGACCACGGCCTGCACGGTCCGCCCCGAACCCAGGATCAGGTTCGCCCAGGCCTCGGTACCGGCCAGGTAGGCGACGAAGCCGACGACGGAGATGCCCAGGCCCCAGGCGACCATGTTCTTCTGGAACCGGGGGTTGCTGTCGGCGTCGCGGCGCACGGCGAACGCGTACAGCACGATCAGCGGGTAGGCGAGCCCCACCACCGCGGCGAGGAACGAGTTGACGTAGACGTCCAGCGCGATGACGCCGACGAGCACCGCCGTGGTGACGGCGATGAGGGCCAGGGCCCCGCCGAGTCGGCGGGGCCCGCTCCGGGTGGTGCCCTGGTCGGGCTGGGTGATCGTCACCCGAAGGCCTTCCGGATGTTGTCCTGCCGCTCGGGCGGCAGGGCGTTCGACGTCTCGTTCAGCGGGGGGTAGAAGGAGATCCCGCTGATGGCGGCGCCCACCAGGACCGACCAGCCGTCCCAGTAGTCCAGGTGCTGGGTGGAGAAGACGACGGCGAGCACGTGGGGGCTCCACGGGTGCGCGAACAGGGCCTCCAGCTGGCGGACGGTGGTGATGCCCGATCCCGGCAGGCCGTAGGCCGTCCCGGAGACGGGCACGGCCAGGTCGCGGACGGTCACGGCGGCCCGGCCGAGCGGGAAGTCGAGGACCTCGATGTCGGCGTCCGGCCAGGCGGTCGCGAGCTCCCGGGCGACGCGCTGGGGGTAGCCGCCCGGGGCGCCCTGCTCCTGCTCGCGCAGGTAAAGGCTGAACACGCCCTGGACGATCTCGCCCTCCTCGGTCTGCACCAGGCAGTTGGAGACGTGCACCGCACCCTCGCGCAGCTGTGCCTGGAGGGCGAGCTCGGCGGAGACGGCGATGCCGAGCTTCTGCTCCGGACCGGCGTCGGTGAGCCCGTCGAGCCCGTCCACGATCCGGCTCATCCGGTCGCCCGGGTCCTCGGCCAGGTCGATGTCCGTGAACCCCTCGGGCAGGGAGAGCCAGACGGACGGCATGGTCGTATCAGTCATGTCCCACTCCCCAGACACCGGTGACGATCGCGCTGCCGCCGCCGAGCAGGGCGGGCAGGATCCGGCCCTTGCCGCTGCCGCCGATGGCGCCGCCGGCTCCGTTGAGCGCGGTGCCGCCGCCGGTGGTGTAGTTGATCGCGGCGCCCAGCCCCGGGCTCGGGCTGTCGGTGAAGAGGCCGGCCGCGGTGGGGGCCGTCAGCGCGACCCCGCTGGCCGCCTGCACGCCGTCGGAGACGTTCATCGCGGCGGCCTTGGAGAGCCCGAGCTTCATGGCGGGCTTCTCGATCGCGGTGGTGAAGATCGGGCTGGCCGGGTCCATCGCCCGGGCGGCGACGCGGATCTCCTTGGCGCCGGCGCTCACGGCCTTGGCCCCGCCCTCGGCGGCGCGGGCGCCCCGGAACGCGGTGACCCCGCCCTTGAGGAGGGCGCCTCCGGGCAGGGCCCCGAGGAGGTCGCCGGCCAGGGTGAGGTCGTTGCCGAGGTTGTCCCAACTGGTCGGCATCAGGCCCTTGATGCCGTACTGCTTGGCGTGCAGGCCCGCCGCGCCGACGCTCAGCAGGATGGCGGGCAGGGCGAACGCGGGGCAGAAGATGGCCGCGACGCCGCAGATGCCGGAGGCCACCGTCAGCAGGTCCCCGCCGTGCTTGCTGAACCAGTCGCCGATCTTGCTGAGCATGCCCGGCTCCGGCGGGGCCTTGCTGTCGGCGGCCTTGCGGACGGCCTCGGCCGTCTTCTGGGCGTCCGACTTGTGGGTCCCGGCGAGCTCGTGGGCCTGCTTCTGGAGGCCGGCCAGCTCGTTGGAGGCGCTGGTGAGCAGACCGGCGGCGGAGTCCAGGTGGTTCTTCGCCGTGTTGTAGCGCTGCTCCGCGGCGGCGAGGCTGGCGTCGTCGGGGTAGGAGCGGCCGGCCAGTTGGAGGTCGGGGGCGGCGGCCGCGGCGCTGTGGGCCTTGTCCGCCTCCTCCTTCTTCTTCTTGGCGGCGACCGCGGAGGCGGCCAACTCGGCGGCCTTGGGCTGGTGTTCGGTCAGCGCCTTGTACCAGACGTCGAGCGCCGTGTAGGCCGAGGTGATCGAGTCGGCGGCGTCCTGGAGGTAGCCGGGGAGCTTGCCGAACTGCTCGGAGAACTTCTTGGCGGCCTCACCCGTCCACTGGCCCTCGTTGTTGGAGATCTGGGAGAGCGTGGTGTGCACACCGCTCAGGTGCTGGCCGACCCGGCGCAGGCTGGTGCTGAGCGCGGTGACGGCGGCGGAGTCGCCGGGCGTGGGGTTGAAGCCGAGGCCGGACCAGTCGGGCGCCGGCGTGGGGGCGCTCACGACTGCCCCGCCGGGGCGAGGACCTTGACGATGCTCTGCTCGGTGCCGTCGTAGTTCTTCTGCACCTGCTCAAGGCCCTCGTCCAGGGCCTTGACGCACTCGCGGACCTTCTTCAGGCCGAACTGCCACTTGTCCTTGAAGTGCCCGCAGGCCTCGTCCAGGAAGTCGAAGCCGGTGCCGGTGTGGCCGGCCGCCTCGAAGGCCTTGAGGCCCTGGTCGAGTTCGTCGGCACAGCCTTTGAGGTCTTGGGCCAGTTTTGCGAGGAATTCGGTACTGACTTTGAAGTCGGACACTTTCGCCCCCCGATGCGTCGATTGTCGGACCGGGCGAGCATAGCTCCAGCCGACCGGGGAGAGATCGTCACGGTCGGAACCGGAGGCGGTCGTTACGGGACCTTTACGGGCCGTCGACGCCTTCTTGACGTCGGCGGCCCAGCTTCGAGGTGTATACGTACGGTCGGTCTCAGCGGCGCCAGAAGCCGCGCTTCTTCGGGGTGACGAGCCGCACCACGGCCGTGACGAACAGCTCGGCGACGGGGGAGGGCCCCGGGCCGTGGTTGAGGTGGCTCTCGGCGGTCCACTCGCCGAGGACGGTGCCGGGGCTGCCGTCGAAGGGGCTGAACGCGTGCTCCAGGGTCACGTAGCGGACGGTCCTGGCGCCGCCCGGCTGGACGGCGGCGACGAAGTGGGCCTCGGTGGCGCCGACCGGGGCGGGCAGGGTGACCAGCAGCATGTGGTGGCCGTCGACCGACAGGTGCCGGCAGTCGAGGCCGTGGTCGGGCAGGCGGTCCTCGGGCGGCAGGGTGCTGCCGAGGTCGTCCCAGATCTGGGTGACGACGGGCAGCAGGCTGCCGCCGTCCGGGGTCGGGGTGGCCACGCGCGGGCCGAACTCCAGCACCTGGCGGGCCAGCTCGCGGTGGACGAAGCGGTAGTGGTGTGGGCGGGGGTCCGTCATGGGGGACACCGTAGCGAAGCGTCCGGGGCGGGTCGTCGGCACATCCGACTTCCCGCCCCGGCAGGGGAGTTGACCAGCGAATTTAGAGTTGACGGACCGTCAGAAAGGGCGGCGGAAACGGCGTCAGGAGTGCCCGCCCCTGAGGTTGAGCACGACCACCCCGACGATCACCAGCGCGATCCCCAGCCACTGGAGCCGCCCGAGCGACTCGCCGAAGGCGACCACCCCGATCCCGGCGACCGCCGCGGTGCCGGCCCCGGACCAGACCGCGTAGGCGACCGAGACCGGTATGTGCTTGAGCGCGCGGCCGAGCAGCAGGAAGGAGAGCGCGTAGCCGACACCGACGCCGAGGCTCGGCCAGAGCCGGGTGAACCCCTCGGTGAGCTTGAGGCAGCTGGTGGCGCAGACCTCGCTGATGATGGCCAGGGCGAGCAGGAGATAGGGCATGTCAGGGTCGAACCGCGTCGGCGCCGGCGAGCTTCCCGAGCAGGGCGAGGTCGGCCTGCTCCAGGCTGGCGAGCAGGGTGATCCGCTCGCCCCGCGGCATCGGCACCGGGGTGGACGGCACGGCGAGCACGGCGCAGCCGGCCGCGGTGGCGGAGGCGACCCCGGTCGGGGTGTCCTCGACGGCGAGGCAGTCGGTCGGGTCCAGGCCGAGCCGTTCGGCGGCGGCGAGGTACGGGTCGGGCGCGGGCTTGGTGCGCGGGGTGTCCTCGGCGGCCAGGGTGACGGCGAACCAGTCCCGGCCGATGGCGGACAGCACCAGGTCCACCACCCGGCGCGGGGAGGCGGAGACCAGCGCGGTCGGCACCCCCGCGTCGCGCAGCGCGGCCAGCAGGGCGAGTGCGCCGGGGCGCGGCACCGTCTCGGCGGCGACCTTGGCGGCGAAGGACTCGCCGAGCCGGGCGGCGAGTTCGGCCTCACTGAGGGCGGTGCCGCTGACCGCGTGCAGGTGGGCGGCGGTGTGCTCGACGGCCTGGCCGAGCACCTCGGGGGCGTCCTGGTCGGTGAGCGGGTGGCGCAGTTCCTCGGCGATTTCGGCGGCGGTCTGCCACCACAGCTGCTCGGTGTCGACCAGGGTGCCGTCCATGTCGAACAGGACGGCGGCGGGCAGCGCGTTGGACGCGGGCATGGCGGTGTCAGGCATGGCGGTACCTTCGGTGGTTCTCCGGCGCTTCGTCGGCGCTTCTTCGGTGCTCCGCCGGTACGTCGTCGGGCGGAGCGGGGAGGTACGAGGCTCTCAGGCGGCGCGGCGGTCCACCAGCACCGGGCGCTCCGGCAGGGTGAGCGCGGCCCGGGCGCCGGCCGGCAGCGCGGCGGCGGCCTCGGTGGGCAGGTCGGCCTTGACCTCGGTGCCGTCGTCCAGGCGGACGGTGAGCCGGGTGACGGCGCCCAGGAAGGAGGCGGTGACCACCAGCGCGGGGCCGTCCTCGGCCGGGGTCAGGGCGACGTTCTCCGGGCGGACCAGCACCTGGAGCTCGCCGTCGGCCGGGACCGCGCCGTCCACCGCGTGCCGGCGGCCGAGCACCTCGACGCCGTCCGAGGTGCGGGTGCACGGGATGCGGCTCATGGTGCCGACGAACTCGGCGACGAAGGCGGTGGCCGGCCGGCCGTACAGCTCGGACGGGGCGGCGCACTGCTCCAGCCGTCCGGCCCGCAGCACCGCGACCCGGTCGGCCATCGACAGCGCCTCCTCCTGGTCGTGGGTGACGAACAGGGTGGTGATGCCCAGCTCCTGCTGGAGGCGGCGGATCTCCTCGCGCAGCTGGAGGCGGACCTTGGCGTCCAGCGCGGACAGGGGCTCGTCCAGCAGCAGGACGCGCGGCTGGAGGGCGAGCGCGCGGGCGAGCGCGATGCGCTGCTGCTGGCCGCCGGACATCTGGTGCGGGTAGTGGTCGGCGCGGTGCGGCAGGCCGACCAGCTCCAGCAGCTCCAGGGCCCGCTTGCGGCGCTCGGCCTTGCCGGTGCCGCGCATCCGCAGCCCGAAGGCGACGTTGTCCAGCGCGGTCAGGTGCGGGAAGAGGCTGTAGGACTGGAACACCATGCCCGCGTCGCGCTTGTGCGCGGGGATCGCGGTGATGTCCTGGCCGTCGACCAGCACCTCGCCGGAGTCGTGCTGCTCGAAGCCGGCCAGGATGCGCAGCGCGGTGGTCTTGCCGCAGCCGGACGGGCCGAGCAGGGCGAGCAGCTCGCCCGGGCGGACGGTCAGGTCCAGGCCGTCGAGGGCGGTGGTGGCGCCGAACGCGCGGCGCAGGGAACGGAATTCGACGGTGGCGCTGCCGGAGGCGAGCGGGGCGTCGGCGGCGATGGCGGTGGCCGTGGTCATGACTGGTGACTCCGGGGGGTTTCAGGAGGTGGCGGTCTTGGCGCGGCGCTCGCGCCCGGCGGTGGCCAGCAGGAGCAGCAGCAGCCAGGTGAGCAGCAGGCTCAGGATGGAGACCGCGACCGACATGTGGGCCTGGCTGTTGCCGACCGAGTAGATCCAGACGGGGAAGGGCTGGAAGCCGAGGATCGAGGCGGTGGTGAACTCGCCGAGCACCAGGGCCAGGGTGAGGAAGGAGGCGTTCAGCAGCGCCCCGCGCAGGTTGGGCAGGACGACGGTGAACACCGCGCGCGGCCAGCTCGCGCCGCAGTTGCGGGCGGCCTCGACCAGGGTGCGCACGTCCATCGAGCGCAGGCCGGCGTCCAGGGCGCGGTAGGCGAGCGGCAGGGCCATCAGCACGTAGGCGATGACCAGCACCAGCGGGAAGTCCGGGTCCTGGATGAACACGAAGGTCTGGAAGAACGGGGTGTCCATCAGGTAGTCCGGGCCCCAGCGGAGCACGCCGATCAGGCCGGCGGTCAGCGCGACCGGCGGGACGACCAGCGGCAGGGTGCAGAGCACGTCGAGCACCGGGCGCAGCTTCGGCGAGCCGAGCCGCACGGAGATCAGCGCCGGGACGAGCAGGAGCAGCAGCACCACGACGGTCACGACGGCGAGGCCGAGGGTCAGCCAGAGGCTGTCCAGGAAGCCGGGGGCGGAGAGCAGCCCGGTGTAGGCCGCGAAGGAGATGCCCTGGGGGTCGTCGATCGAGAACCAGAAGGAGGCCGCGAGCGGGACGACGAAGTAGACGCCGGCGAGCAGCAGCACGGCTCCGCGCCACCAGCGGACGGTGCGTCGGCCGGGGCGGGCGGGGGTGGTCAGCTGAGCCATCGGGCGCTCCGGCGCTGGAGGGGGAGGTACACGGCCATCACCAGGACGGCCACGAAGATCATGTTGAGGCTGAGGGCGAGGGCGAGGTTGCCCTGGCCGACCAGCACGTTGCCGGAGAGCGCGTCCGCGATCGAGCGGCTGACCAGCGGGACGGTCGCGCCGACCATGGCGGCGGCCGTCGCGTAGGCGGCGAAGGCGCTGCCGAAGAGCAGCACGAAGCCGCCGAGCAGGGAGGGCAGCAGGATCGGCAGGGCGACGTGGAGCCAGTACTGGACGGTGGTGGCCCGGTTGTTCTGGGCCGCCTCGCGCCACTGGGTCCGCAGGCCGTCCAGGGCCGGGGTGATGGTGAGCACCATCAGCGGGACGAGGAAGTACAGGTAGACGACGGTTAGGCCGGTGAACGAGTACAGCGACCAGCCGTGGTCGGTGAGGTGCAGCAGCTTGGTGATCTCGCCGGCGTTGCCGAGGGTGGCGACGAACGCGAAGGCGAGCGGCAGGCCGCCGAAGTTGGCGAGCACGCCGGAGGCGGTGAGCACCGCCTGGCGCAGCCAGCCGCGCCGGGAGGTGACGACGGCCTGGGCGAGCGGCAGGCCGAGGACGGTGGCGAGCAGCGCGGTCAGCGCGGAGAGCTTGAGGCTGCTCAGCATGGCCGTCTGGTAGCCGCCCTGGACGGAGGCCGTCAGGTTGTCGAAGGTGAACTGCCCGGCACCGGACTCCGCGTCGCTGGAGGTGGTGAACGCGCCGATCACGATGGCGACGGCGGGAAGGCCGAAGCCGATCAGGAAGAACAGCAGCAGCGGCACGGCCGCCAGCCAGGACGCGCCGCCGAGGCGGGCGAGCGGCCGGCGCCGCGGGCCGGGCGCGGTGGTGGTGGGGGAGGTGGTCGTGGCGGTGGCGGACGCCCCCGCGCCGCCACCGGGGGAGGTGGCGGCGGGGGTGGTCGGCACCGGGGTGGGAGCCGTGGTCATGAGTGCCTTTTCTCAGCCCGAAGTGCGGTACGTGGCCTGGGTGTCAGCCCGCGATCGCCTTGGTCCAGTTCTCGGTGACGACCTTCTTGGCCGCGTTGATCTGGTCGACGGTCGGGAAGGTGGTGAACGGCTTCTCGACGGCGGGCAGCTTGGCGGCGCCGGCGGCGTCCAGGGTGCCGTCCTTCTTCAGGGCCTCGAAGGTGGACGGGGTGGCGTAGCCGCCGAGGAAGAGGTTCTG
Organism: Kitasatospora sp. NPDC001261; assembly: GCF_042896795.1. NCBI lineage: Bacteria > Bacillati > Actinomycetota > Actinomycetes > Kitasatosporales > Streptomycetaceae > Kitasatospora > Kitasatospora sp. NPDC001261. The sequence goes on along the minus strand of NZ_JBIAXP010000015.1, from coordinate 112,692 downwards.
GCCCTCGGTGCTGAACAGGTACTCCTGCCACAGGCGGGCGGCCGCCGGGTGCGGGGCCCACTTGTTGACGGCCTGGTTGTAGAACTGGGCGTAGGAGCCGTCGGTCGGGATGGAGACCTTCCAGTCGACGCCCTTGTCCTTGAACTCGTCGGTGTAGCCGGCGTTCAGGTAGGACCAGTCGATCGAGATCGGGGTCTCGCCCTTCTCGACGGTGGCCGGGGTCGACTCGACCGGGTTGAAGTTGCCGGACTGCTTCAGCTTGCCGAAGAAGTCGATGCCGGGCTGGATGTTGTCCAGCGAACCGCCGTTGGCGAGCGCGGCCGCGTAGACGCCGCCGAAGGCGGAGCCGGACTTGGTCGGGTTGCCGTTGAGGGCGACCTGGCCCTTGTACTCCGGCTTGAGCAGGTCGGCGAAGGTCTTCGGGCAGTTGGCGATCTTCTTGGCGTCGCAGCCGATGGAGACGTAGCCGCCGTAGTCGTTGACGGCGGCGCCGTTCGCGTCCTTCATGGTGTCCGGCACCTTGTCGAAGGTGGCGACCTTGTAGGGGGCGAGGATGCCGTCCTTGACCGCCTGGAGGGCGAAGGCGCTGCCCAGGTCGACCACGTCGGGGGCGCGGTCCTGGCCCTTGCGGGAGTTGATCGCGTTGATCTCGTCCTGGCTGGAGCCGTCCGGGTTCTCCTCCTCGACCTCGATGCCGTACTTGGCCTTGAAGCTGTCGATGATCTTGCCGTAGTTCGCCCAGTCCCGGGGCAGCGTGATGACGTGCAGCTTGCCCTCCTTCTTGGCGGCGGCGATCAGGCCGTCCATGCCGCCGAAGTCGGCGGCGGAGGTGGCCGTCTTGGCGTCCTTGGCGCCGCCCTGGGCGGCGTCGCCGGACTTGGCGCTCGAACCGGCGGAGCCGCAGGCGGTGAGGGAGAGCGCGGCGGCGGTCAGGACGGCCGCGAAGGCGGCGGCGCGGGCGCGGTGCACGGTCACGGGGAAGTCTCCTGTTAAGGGGCGTACTGCGAGGGGCGCTCGCGGGGGGTTCCGCGGGCTGGCGTCTCGCGAAGGCTCGCGAAGGCCTGGGACGGCCTGCGAAGGTTCGTGAAGCCTTGCGAAGGTTCGCGAGGCCTTGCGGAGGGCGGCGGGCCGACCGGGGTGAGCGATCGATCGACGTCGTCCGAGTTGACTAGCCAACTTCGCTGACGGCAGTAAGTACGCCGGAGTCCGGTGACGGGAAGGTGAACGGACGGCCCAGCGCCGGGGTCGGGTGCGGGAACGGTGGAATCCGGCCATCGGAGCGTGATCCGTTCGGTGCGATGCTTCGAAGGCGCAGCGGAGTAAGGTCGGGCTGTCCGCGCCGGTACGGCTGCGCAGGACACCGCCCCAGGAGGGACATTGACTGACGTGGCAACTGAGCCCCAGCGCCCCGAGGGCCCCCCGGCCGCGGACGGGAGCCCGGCGGCCGGAGCCCCCTCGGCGGCCGGGGAACCCCCGGCGGAGCGCCCCGGCGCGCTGTACCGGAAGGTGGCCGCTGACCTGCGCGAGGCGATCACCACCGGCGCGTACGGCGAGGCCGGCCGGCTGCCCGCCGAGGGCGCGCTGGCCGAGCAGTACGGCGTCTCCCGCGGCACCGTCCGCCAGGCGCTCGCGGTGCTGCGCTCCGACGGACTGGTCACCTCCCGCCGCGGCACCCGCCGGGTGGTCCTCGGCGGCGCCCGGGTGCAGAGCTTCTCCGAACTGCTCAGCTTCACGCACTGGGCGTACTCGATGGGCGAGGAGCCCGGCGGCATCCTCGACTCGCTGGTGCGCCGCCCGGCCGACGCCGCCGAGCGCGAGCAACTGCGCCTGGAGCAGGGCGCCGAGGTGTACGTCATCGTCCGGCTGCGGACGCTGTCCGGCACGCCGGTGATGGTCGAGCGCACCGTCTACCCGCCGCGGGTCGGCGAGATCGTCGCCGAACTGCCCCCGGACGTGGTCTCGCACACCGAAGTGCTGCGCGAGCACGGCATCCTGTTCACCGACGCCGACCACACCATCGACATCGTCCCGGCCAACGGTGAGGACGCCCGGCTGCTCGGCTGCCGCCGGGGCGGTCCGCTGCTGCGCGAGCGGCGCCGCACGACCGACCCGACGGGCACGCCGGTGGAGTGGTCCCAGGACCGCTACCTGCCCGGGACGGTGGCGTTCAGCGTGCACAACTCCCTGGCCACGTCGGCGCTTTCGCGGCACGCTCGGGAGCTGGACTGAGCCCCGCCGACTACCGCATGAGCGCGGCGAGCAGCGGGCGGTAGTGCGCGAAGCCGGGCGTCGGGGCGCCGGCCTCCTTCGCCTGCTCGTCCCAGCGCCGCACCGCCACCGCGTCCCGCGCGCCCGGGAGTTCGGCGAAGGCGGCGGCCTGCTGCTCGTCCATCGGGCCGCCCTGGACGGTCAGGGTGTACTCGGAGGCCGCGGAGAGCTTCTCCCGGTAGCCGGGCTCGACCGCGCACAGGTAGCGCTTGGCGGCCACGTGCAGCCGGACCGGCTCGGTGACCTCCGGGCCGAACCAGCCCGCCAGCCAGTCGGCCCCGGAGTCGCTGTGGCGGTTGTCCTGACCCTTCATCAGATCCGTTCCGTGCAGGGCACCGTGGAAGTGGCCGACGTCGTGCAGCAGCGCGGCGGCGACCAGGTGGTCGGGCGCCCCGGCCGCCTCGGCGGCAGCGGCGGCCTGGAGCATGTGCTCGGCCATGGTGACCTCCTCGCCCAGGTACTCCGCGGCGCCCTCGCCGGCGAACAGCGCGGCGATCGTGTCCAGGGCGGCGGCCCGGCGGCGCAGCACGGCGAGGGTGGAGGAGAGCGAGTCGAGGTCGGCGTAGCAGCCCTGGAGGTGCCGGTGGCCGTCCTGCTGGAAGGCCGTCCTGGCGTGCAGCAGGCGGGTGTTGTCGAAGACCAGGCAGTCGCCGGGGCCGAGGCGGAAGGTGAGCTGGAGCTCGGGGCGCAGGGTGATCTCGGCGAAGCGGCGGTAGGCGGCGTAGAAGGCGTCCAGGCCCGATCCGCGCAGGGTGCCGGTCGAGCGGTTGTTGAACCGGACCTCGCGGATCCGCCCCTTCGGGTCCAGGTCGATCGGCGGGCGGTCGGCCCGGAGCTCGGTGCGGCGGTCGCGGAAGACGAACGGGACGGGCGTGCGGGTGAGGACCTCGAAGGCCTCCGGCGCCTCCTCCCGGAGGACCGCCGCGGCCTTGAAGCCGTCCACCAGTCCGGAGTCGCCGCCGGTCGCCGAGTTCTCCAGGCAGTGCAGCAGCTGGAGGGTCGGCACCGGGTCCCGGTACGGGTTGTCGGTGTGCGGGGCGATGGCGACGCTGGTGAAGGCGAGGTTGTTGGGGGACGGTTCGACCCGGACGTCGAACAGCTCCCCGTAGTTGGTGACCCGCACGTACCCGAAGCTCTCCGCCACCCGCAGCACCTGCCGCTCGACGGTCGGCACCCCGCGCAGCACGGCGAAGCCGCTGTCCCGGACGGCGGCCAGCACCGCGGCCTGCTCGGCCGGGTCGGTCAGGTAGGCCTCCCACGACGCCCCGGGGAGGCCGGGCGCGAAGTCCGCCGCCGTCCAGAGCCGCTTGCCCCGCTCGGTGCGCCCGTCGCCCTCGTCCGTCCCGTCGAGCCACTCCCGCGGGTACCGCGACCGGTGCCCGTCCGACCAGAGCACCTCCAGGTGCCCGTCGGCCTCCGTGCTCGCGGCGACCGCCAGGTCCGGCGGCAGCTCGTGGATCTGGAACAGCTTCTGTCCGTTGCGCGGGTCCCGGCACTCGGCGCACGGGCAGTTGTCGCGCAGCCAGTACGGCGGCAGCTCGGTCATCGGTCTTCTCCTCGGCGGCACTACGGCTGTCGTGTCGGCTGAAGTTGTATAGCCAACTTCAGCCCTGCCGGGAGCCTGCCCGCCCTCGGTGAGTTCCACGTGCCGAGCGGATGAACGCCACGGGAACTGTGCCCGGTGGGCCGTCCCGGCGGGCTGTTCGGGTGAGGGGGTGCGGGGCGCCGCGCGTTTCGGTGGGGGAGGGGTGGGGGCTGCGGCACTGTCGGGGTGGATTTGTCCCGATATATGAGAGGTGCGAGCAATGGCCCATTCCTCCTCCAATCCGCCCGGCTCGGGGCACACCGCGCTGCGGCGCGAGGTCGGCGTCATCGGACTGCTCTGGGCCTCGGTCGGGGCGATCATCGGCTCCGGCTGGCTGTTCGGGGCGCAGAAGGCGGCGGTGGCGGCCGGGCCGGCGGCGCTGGTGTCCTGGGGCGTCGGCGCGGTGGCGATCATCCTGCTGGCGCTGGTGCACGCCGAACTGGGCGGGCTGTTCCCGGTGGCGGGCGGCACGGCGCGCTACCCGCACTACGCCTTCGGCGGGTTCGCCGGGATGTCCTTCGGCTGGTTCACCTGGCTGCAGGCCGCGACCATCGCGCCGATCGAGGTGCAGGCGATGATCAACTACGCCCAGCACTGGAGCTGGGCGGACGGCCTGCTGAACAAGGACCTGACGCTGACCGGCTGGGGGTTCGTCGTCGCGGCCCTGCTGCTCGGGGTCTTCGTCGCGGTCAACTTCCTCGGCGTGCGGCTGCTCGCGCACACCAACAGCGCGGCCACCGTGTGGAAGGTCGCCATCCCGGTGCTGACCATCATCACGCTCGGCTTCACCGAGTTCCACGGCTCCAACTTCACCGTCCACGGCTTCGCCCCGGACGGGGCCAAGGGCGTGCTCGCCGCGATCAGCAGCAGCGGGGTGATCTTCGCGCTGCTCGGCTTCGAGCAGGCCATCCAGTGGGCGGGCGAGAGCCGCAACCCGCGCCGGGACATCCCGCGCGCCGTGCTCGGCTCGGTGGTGATCGGTACGGTCGTCTACGTGATGCTGCAGGTGGTGTTCATCGGCGCGCTGCCGCCGGAGACCTTCGCCAAGGGCTGGACCACGCTCGACTACCCCGGGATCAGCGGACCGTTCGCCGGCCTGGCGACCCTGATCGGCCTGGGCTGGCTGGCCACCGTGCTGTTCATCGACGCGGTCGTCTCACCGGCCGGCACCGGGCTGGTCTACATCACCTCCAGCTCCCGGGTCACCTACGGCCTGAGCCGCAACGGCTACGCCCCGCAGGCGCTGCAGTCCACCGACAAGCGCGCGGTGCCCTGGCTCGGCCTGCTCATCGCCTGGGTGGCCGGGGTGATCTGCTTCCTGCCCTTCCCGAGCTGGCAGCGGCTGGTCGGCTTCATCACCTCGGCGGTGGTGCTGATGTACGCGGGTGCCCCGCTGGCCTTCGGGGTGCTGCGCAAGCGGCTGCCGGGGATGGAGCGCTCGTACCACCTGCCCGGCGGCTCGGTGGTCTCGCCGCTGGCCTTCGTGGTGGCGAGCCTGGTCATCTACTGGTCCGGCTGGGACACCCTGTGGCGGCTCGGCCTGGCGATCGTGATCGGCTACCTGCTGCTCGGCGGGTACTCCTGGTACGCGCGCTCGAAGGGGATGCCGAACGCGCCCCGGATGGACTTCCGGGCCGGGCAGTGGCTGCCGGTCTACCTGCTCGGCATGGGCGTGGTCTCCTGGCAGGGCACCTTCGGCGCGGGTGCGCAGGGGAACCTGCCGCTGTGGTGGGACATCGCCGTCGTGGTGGTGTTCTCGCTGGTCGTCTACTACTGGGCGCTGGCGATCGCGCTGCCGGCGGAGGAGATCGAGCGGAACATCCGCGGCGTCGAGGTGGTGGACGTCAACGGGCACTGACGGCCGGGTGCGGCGGCGGCCCCGGGGGTTGCTCCCGGGGCCGCCGCCGTGCGTGCGTCGGGCCGCGACGGCCGCTGTGCGTGCGTCGGGCCGCGACGGTCGCTGTGCGCGCGTCAGGCCGCGACGGTCGCGTTCCAGGCGGCCTCGGCGGCGGCCAGGGCGGGCGCCGGGTCGGCCGAGGTGGCGGCGGCGAGGCCGGTGAGGCAGGCGCGGACGGTGTCCAGCGAGGCGGCCCGCCCGTAGTGGTTGACCCGCAGCATCGAACCGGCCAGCGCGCCGCCGCCCGGCTGGACCGGCAGGGCCGGGTCGAGGCGGGCGGCGAGGGCGGTCGCGTCGACGCCGTCCGGGGTGCGCAGGGTGGTGGCGACCGGGGCCGCGTGGGCGTCCTCGACGACGTACGGGGCCAGGGTGCCGAGCGCGCGGACGCCGGCCCGGGTGGCGGCCGAGGCGGCGCGGTGCCGGGCGATCACGGCGGGCAGGCCGTCGGCGGCGATCCGGTCCAGGCAGGCGCCGAGCGCGAGCATCTCCAACTGGGCCGGGGCGTGCGGCAGTACGGCGCGGCCGGCGTCGGTCCAGCGCTCCTTCCAGTCCAGCAGCGAGAGGTAGGAGCGGCGCGGGGCGGCCGGGTTGGCGGCGATCCGCGCCCAGGCGCGCTCGGAGACGGACACGGCGGAGACGCCGGCCGGGCCGCCCATCGCCTTCTGGCCGCCGATGACGCACAGGTCGACGCCCCACTCGTCGGTGAGCACGGGCTCGGCGGCGACGGAGGCCACCGCGTCGAGCATCAGCAGCGCGCCGTGCTCGCGGACCACGGCGCCGATCTCGGCGACCGGGTTGGTGTTGCCGGTGGCGGCCTCGGCGTGCACCAGGGAGACGAAGTCGATCTCCGGGTTCGCCTCCAGGGCCGCGGCGACCTGCTCGGCGCTCACCGCGCTGTCGAAGGGCACGGCCAGGTCGACGACCTTCGCCCCGCAGGAGCGCAGCCAGTTGCCGAAGGTCTGCCCGTACGGGCCGGTGACGACGTTGAGGGCGGTCGAGCCGGGGTGCGCGGCGCCGCGGATCGCGGCCTCCAGGGGGAGCAGCGCCTCGCCCTGGGTGACGATCACGTCGGCCCCGGTGTGCAGCAGGGCGGCCACCTGGTCCTCGATCGCCGCGAACTCGGCGGCGCTGAGCGGGGGCAGGTCGAGGAAGGGGCTCACGTCGGTATCGCCTTTCGCGGGGTTTCGCGGGAGTCGCGCGGGGGCCGCGCGGGGGCCGCGCGGGGGTCGTGCGGGGTGGGGGTGCGGAAACGAGTCTGCCGCATTGTGACTGCTTACACGGAACCCGCCCGTCGGTAGAGTGCGGCCATGAGCGATGGCGCGGTGCTGCACGTGCGGGGTCGGGTGCTGGTCGGTCCGCAGGACGTCCGGGACGAACTCTGGGTGGTGGACGGCCGGGTGAGCTTCACCCGCCCGCCGACCGCCGGGGACGTCCGGACGGTGACCGGCTGGGTGCTGCCCGGCCTGGTGGACGCGCACTGCCACGTCGGCCTGGACGCGCACGGCGCGGTGGACGCCGAGACCAGCGAGAAGCAGGCGCTCACCGACCGGGACGCCGGCACCCTGCTGATCCGCGACGCCGGCTCGGCCGCCGACACCCGGTGGATCGACGACCGCGAGGACCTGCCCCGGATCATCCGGGCCGGGCGGCACATCGCCCGCACCCGCCGCTACATCCGCAACTACGCGCACGAGATCGAGCCCGGCGACCTGGCCGCCTACGTCCGGGCCGAGGCCCGGCGCGGGGACGGCTGGGTGAAGCTGGTCGGCGACTGGATCGACCGCGACCGCGGCGACCTCGCCGCCTGCTGGCCCGGCGACGCGCTGGCCGAGGCGATCGCGGCGGCGCACGAGGAGGGCGCCCGGGTCACCGCGCACTGCTTCTCCGCCGAGTCGCTGCCGGACCTGCTGGCGGCCGGGATCGACTGCGTCGAGCACGCCACCGGCCTGACCGAGGAGCTGATCCCGGTCTTCGCCGAGCGCGGGGTGGCGATCGTGCCGACCCTGGTCAACATCGCGACCTTCCCGGGCCTCGCGGCCGGCGGCGAGGCCAAGTTCCCTGCCTGGTCGGCGCACATGCGCCGGCTGCACGAGCGCCGGTACGCCACGGTGGGCGCCGCGCACGACGCGGGCATCCCGGTGTTCGTCGGCACCGACGCGGGCGGCTCGCTGGCGCACGGGCTGGTCGCGGAGGAGGTGGCGGAGCTGGTGAAGGCGGGGCTGAGCCCGGCCGAGGCGCTGTCGGCGGCGAGCTGGGGAGCGCGCGCGTGGCTGGGGCGGCCGGGGCTGGAGGAGGGCGCGTCGGCGGACTTCGTGGTGTACGCGCAGGACCCGCGGGCGGACGTCCGGGTGCTCGCGGACCCGCGGCTGGTGGTGCTGCGGGGGCGGCCGGTCGGGTAGTCGCGCCGGGGTTCCGCCGCGGGGCCGGGGAGGGTGCCCGGGCGGGGGTGCTGCCGTCCCCGGGCCGGCCCGCCGCCGGGGTTCCGCCGGCCTGCCGGGCCCTCTCGATCACATGATCATCCGCTGAAAGCCGTGTCGGTGTAGGCCGATAGGGTGGCGACCATGGCACCGCGTCCACTGAACGAGATCGTCGAGCCCGGCTGGGCCACCGCCCTGGAACCCGTCGCCGGAAGGGTCGCCGCGATGGGCGACTTCCTGCGCTCCGAGCTGACCGCAGGCCGTACCTACCTGCCCTCCGGCCCGAACGTGCTGCGCGCCTTCCAGCAGCCCTTCGCCGACGTGCGGGTGCTGATCGTCGGGCAGGACCCGTACCCGACCCCCGGCCACGCCGTCGGGCTCAGCTTCTCGGTGGCGCCGGAGGTGCGGCCGATCCCGGCCAGCCTGATCAACATCTACCGGGAGTACGGCACCGACCTGGGCCTGCCGGAGCCGTCCAACGGGGACCTCACCCCGTGGACGAACCAGGGCGTGCTGCTGCTCAACCGGGTGCTCACCGTCCAGCCGCGCAAGAGCGGCGGGCACCGGGGCAAGGGCTGGGAGGCGGTCACCGAGCAGGCGATCCGGGCGCTGGTGGCGCGCGGCGGCCCGCTGGTGGCGATCCTGTGGGGGAGCGACGCCCGCAACCTGCGGCCGCTGCTGGGCAACGTCCCGTCGGTGGAGTCGGTGCACCCCAGCCCGATGTCGGCCGACCGCGGCTTCTTCGGCTCGCGGCCGTTCAGCCGGGCCAACGAGCTGCTGGTGCGGCAGGGGGCGCAGCCGGTGGACTGGCGGCTGCCGTAGCAGAGATGGGTCAGCGCAGAACGCCAATCTCACTCCAACGGGTGAAATGACGTTCTGTGTTACTCATGTGACGGATTGTTCGAGAAGACTGGCGGCTCATCGTTTCATCTGTGTGGGGGTACCGCCTTGTCTTCTCGCCCGTCTTCGGCCTCGTCTTCGCGCCCGTCCGCTCGCCCGTCCTCTCGCCGAATCGTTTCCGCCGCCGCGGCCACCGCCGTGGTGGCGAGCTCACTGCTCACCGCCGCGCCCGTCCAGGCGGCCGAGCCCGCCCCGTCGTCGCCCGGTAAGGCGCGCGCCGTCACCGCCGAACTCGACCTGGACGTCAGCCTGTTGAACAAGGCGGTGGACGTCCCGGTGAACATCGCGCTGAACAAGGTGGAGTCGCCGGCGCAGCGCGACGGCTCGATCCTGACCGCCACGGTGGCCGGGGTGGACCAGACGGGCCCCGTCACCCTGGTCAAGGCGGACGTCGGCAAGTCGGTCACCCGCGTCGACGCCAAGGGCGCCACCGCCTCCGTCAAGCTGGTCAACGCCGACGTGCACGCCCCCGGCCTGCCCGCCACCGCGCTGCTCGGCCTGGAGGCGATGAGCGCCGAGGCCAGCTGCCCGGTGGACGGGCAGCCCACCGCCGACGTGGTCGCGCCGCTCAAGCTCAGCGTGCTCGGCAAGCCGGTCACCGTCGGCCTGTACGGGCCGACCAAGGTGGACGTGCCGCTAGTCGGCAGCGTCTCGGTGGAGTTCTCCAAGAAGACCGTCACCACGACCACCGCCGCCGCCTCCGCCCTGGAGGTGCAGGTGGAGGTGAACCCGCTCAACCTGAACGTCGCCAAGGTCACCGGGAAGGTCACCGTCGCCTCGGTGAGCTGCGAGAAGCCCTCCGGGCCGGCGGCCACCCCGTCCGGCCCGGCCACCCAGAGTGCCGCGCCCACCAGCGCGCCCGCCGTCGAGCCGGTCGCCGACACCACCGCCTCGCGCACCCCCGTTCCGCAGGCCGCGGTGGAGAAGCCGGAGAAGTCGGAGAAGCTGGCCGCCACCGGCGGCAGCAGCGCCACCGGCCCGCTGGCCGCGGGGGCCGCCGCCCTGGTCGCGGGCGGGGCGGCCGCGCTGTGGGCCACCCGGCGCCGTCGCGCCGCGCACGCCCGCCGGCACTGACCGCCCGCCGGCGCTGACCGTCCGCCGGTACCGACCGTGTGGCTCCGCTGACCACGGGGTGGCGCTGATCACGCGTCGTCACTGAACGCACCGGTGTAGTCACTCATGGCACCCGGAATGGCGGGAGTGTCGCCCCCGGCACTCCCGCACCGTGACCGTGCCAATGCGGACGGTTGGTTCACCTGCGCGTTACACAAGAGGAACAACCGGGAAACGGCGGCTTGCGACGCTACGCGGGCACCCACCACCCAGCAATGCGAGGGACACGCAGTGGCAATCAAGGCCGAGTACATCTGGATCGACGGCACCAAGCCGACCGCGAAGCTCCGTTCCAAGACTCGCGTCCTGCCCAACGCCGACAAGATCCCGACCTGGGGCTTCGACGGTTCCTCGACCAACCAGGCCGAGGGCCACGCCTCGGACCGCGTGCTGGACCCGGTGCGGGTGACGCCGGACCCGATCCGCGGCGGCGACAACATCCTGGTCCTCTGCGAGGTCCTGGAGACGGACGGCACCCCGCACGTCTCCAACACCCGCGCCCTGCTGCGCGAGGTCGCCGAGAAGTACGCCTCGCAGGAGTCGATCTTCGGCATCGAGCAGGAGTACACCTTCTTCAAGGGCTCCCGCCCGCTCGGCTTCCCGGAGGGCGGCTTCCCGGCCCCGCAGGGCGGTTACTACTGCGGCGTCGGCGCCGAGGAGGTCTTCGGCCGCGAGATCGTCGAGCTGCACCTGGACCGCTGCATCGACGCCGGCCTGGCCATCTGCGGCATCAACGCCGAGGTCATGCCCGGCCAGTGGGAGTTCCAGATCGGCCCGGTCGACGCGCTGACCGTCTCGGACGACATGTGGATCGCCCGCTACCTGCTGTACCGCACCGCCGAGGAGTTCGGCATCGACGCCACCCTCGACGCCAAGCCGGCCCGCGGTGACTGGAACGGTGCGGGCGCCCACACCAACTTCTCCACCAAGGCGATGCGCGAGGGCTACGACGCCATCATCACCGCCTGCGAGTCGCTCGGCACCTCGCAGGAGAAGGTGCTGGAGCACGTCAACCAGTACGGCCACGACATCCAGTCGCGCCTCACGGGCAAGCACGAGACCGCCCCGTGGAACGTCTACAGCTACGGCGTCTCCGACCGCGGCGCCTCGGTGCGCATCCCGTGGCAGGTCGAGGTGGACAAGAAGGGCTACATCGAGGACCGTCGCCCGAACGCCAACGTCGACCCCTACGTCGTCACCCGGCTCCTGATCAACACCTGCTGCGAGGCCCTGGAGAAGGCCGGCCAGGTCTGATCCGCCGCGTCTCCTGAGCAGTCCGCCGGGCCTCCCCTCCATGTGAGGGGAGGCCCGGCGGCGTTCCGGTCGGCTCCGCGAAATCGGCGGACCAGCCGTTGAACTCGGCCGAGCGGGGCTCCCGTTGCTACCGGAGAGGGCCCGACGGGCGGGCGCCGGGAAGCGCTCGCGCGCCGACCGGTCGCCGCCCGCGGCCCGAACCGTTCACTCAGGAGCGTTCATGAAGAAGATCCAGGCGGCCCTCGTCTCCGCCGCCGCCCTCGCGGGCATCGGGCTGGCCGCGGCCGCGGCTCCCGCCTCGGCCGCCGGCGGGACCACCGCCACCACGCCGGGCGTGCCGATCACGGTGCAGGGCGTTCCCTCGCCGGGTGCGCCGACCACGGTGCCGGGCGCTCCCAGGCCGGGCGTGCCGAACACGCCGGGCAAGCCGGCCGGGCCGGGGGTGGCGCAGAACCTCGCCGTCGAGCCGGCCGGTTCCGGGAGCACCCCCGTGCCGGGTGTCACGACCTGCAGCGACCGACTGTTCGGCGGCACGTTCTACTGCGGCGGCAGCTACGGCAGCGGGGCGACCTTCTTCGACTTCCGGGACGGCACCCGCCTGATCCTGGTGATCGGCACCAACCACGCGGTGTACACGCGGTCGACCATCGCCAACTCCACCAAGCTGACCGACTGGAAGTCCCTCGGCGGCACCATGGCCGGCAAGGTCGAGATCACCGCGGCGACCATGGGCGGCGCCTTCCGCATCGACGTGCCCGGCGCCGACGGCCGGACCTGGTCCCGGGCCCGGGACACCAACGGCAGCTGGACCGGCTGGACGGCGCGGTAGCGAGCCGGTTCCGGCCGGGTCTTGATCGGGGTGGGGCGGTCCCGGAGAATCGGGCCATGACTGCTCCGGACCGCCCCCTCCTCGTGCGCCGTCTGCACGTGGACCTGGGGCGGGTGTGGGCGGACGGGTGTCGCGGTCGGCGGGTTCCGTCAACCGACCGCAGGCAGTACCGGCCCCAGGAGTGTGTCCGTCCATGGCTCTCACCTTCCACTGGTTCCTCCCCACCAACGGCGACAGCCGGCTGATCGTCGGCGGCGGGCACGGCTCCACGCCCGGCACGGCCGGCTCGGACCGGCCGCCGAGCGTCGGCTACCTCGGCCAGATCGCCCGCAGCGCCGAGCAGTTGGGCTTCGAGGGGGTGCTGACGCCGACCGGGGCCTGGTGCGAGGACGCCTGGCTGACCACCGCGATGCTCAGCCAGGTGACCGAGCGGCTGAAGTACCTGGTGGCGTTCCGGCCCGGGCAGATCAGCCCGACGTTGGCCGCGCAGATGGCCGCCACCTACCAGCGGCAGTCCGGCGGGCGGCTGCTGCTCAACGTGGTGACCGGCGGGGAGTCCGCCGAGCAGCGCGCCTACGGGGACTTCCTGGACAAGGACGCCCGGTACGCGCGGACCGGGGAGTTCCTGGGCATCACCCGGCGGCTCTGGGCGGGCGAGACGGTCGACCACCACGGGCCGCACCTGCGGGTCGAGGGGGCGCGGCTGAACCGGCTGCCGGACCCGGTCCCGGCGGTGTACTTCGGCGGCTCCTCCCCGGCCGCCGGCGACGTCGCCGCCGAGCACGCGGACGTCTACCTGACCTGGGGCGAACCGCCCGCCCAGGTCCGGGAGAAGATCCGCTGGATCCGCGGCCTGGCCGCCGCCCGGGGCCGGACCGTACGGTTCGGCATCCGGCTGCACGTGATCACCCGGGACACCGCCGCCCAGGCCTGGGCGGAGACCGAACGGCTGCTCGCCGCGATGGACCCGGAGCGGGTGCGGGAGACCCAGCGGGCGCTCGCCCGGAGCGAGTCGGAGGGCCAGCGGCGGATGCTCGCGCTGCACGGCGGCTCGGCGCAGCGGCTGGAGGTGTACCCCGGACTGTGGGCCGGCATCGGGCTGCTGCGCGGCGGCGCCGGCACGGCGCTGGTGGGCAGCCACCGGGAGGTCGCGGACCTGATCTGCGAGTACCACGGGCTGGGCGTCGACGAGTTCGTGCTGAGCGGGATGCCGCACCTGGAGGAGGCGTACTGGTTCGGCGAGGGCGTGCTCCCGCTGCTCGCCGCCCGCAACCTGTGGTCCCGCCCGTAGCGGGCGCCCGCTCCGCGCGTCGACCCGCAAACCGCTGGTCAAGCGCCCCCGCCGGACCGAGAATTCATGGCATGACCCAGCAGCCCCTGCTCCTCCTCGACGTGGACGGACCGCTCAACCCCTACGCCGCGCCGAAGCGGAGGCCCGAGGGCTACGCCACCCACCGGCTGCGCCCCTCCTGGTGGGTGGCGAAGCAGGAGCACCTGGCGGCGGTCCAGGCCCGGCAGGCGACCCGCGCCAGGCACGCCAAGCCCCCCGCCGTCCGGGTCAAGCCGCTGCGGGTCTGGCTCAACCCCTCGCACGGCGCGGAACTGCTGGCACTGCCCTACGAACTGGTGTGGGCCACCGGCTGGATGGGCGACGCGAACACCCACATAGGCCCGCACCTGGGCCTGCCCGAACTCCCGTACATCAGCTGGTCCGACCTGTTCGGCGAGGCACGGGACGGGCTGCACTGGAAGACCAGGGACGTGGTCGCCTGGGCCGCCGGACGCCCGTTCGTCTGGGTGGACGACGAACTCGGCCCGCGGGACGAGGAGTGGATCGAGGCGAACCACCCCGGCCCGGCGCTCGCCCTGCACGTCAACCCCCGACTCGGCCTGCTCGCCGACGACTTCGCCACGCTACGGGATTGGGCGGAGGGGTGTGCTGTTCCAGGGGCGTGAACGGAGAAGGGCGGGGCGCGCGAGGTGTGAACGGTCGAGCGGAGTGCGCCGAGCGCCCCGTTGTGCTCGGGGCGCCGCCCTTTCTACCGTCCCGTCATGACCATTCTCACGGAGCCCATCGGCAGCATCCCCCGGCCGAGCACTCTGCTGAACGCCCTGACCGAACACGCCGAGGGGCGGCTGTCCGACGCCGACCTGAAGAAGCTGCAGGACGAGGCCACCGCCGACACCCTGGCCAGGCTGGCGGAGCTCGGCTGCCCCGTCCTGGTGGACGGCGAGCAGGCGAAGCCGAGCTTCGTCACGTACCCCCTCGCCGGGCTGACCTCCCTCGCCGGGGACGGCGCCGTCATCCCCTTCGCCGACGGACACACCCGGCAGCTGCCGCGGCTGACCGCCGGACCCTTCCGGTACCGGGTCCGTGCCGAGACCTATCTGCGCGACGCCCTGCGGCACACCTCGCGGCCCGTCAAGCAGGCCGTCATCGCACCCTCCGCGCTCAGCCTGCTCTACCCCGCCGACGGCATCGACGGGTACTCGCGCGAGAACTTCCTGGAGGACCTGGCCGACGAGGCCGAGGCCGACATTCGCGGCTGCCTGGACGCGGGCGCCCACGTCGTCCAACTCGACTTCACCGAGGCCCGGTTGTCGCTCAAGCTGGACCCGTCGGGCAGTCTGCTGGACGACTTCGTGGCCCTCAACAACCAGGTGCTCGACCGGTTCGCCGAGGAGGAGCGGGCCCGCCTCGGCGTGCACACCTGCCCGGGCGGGGACCAGGACTCCACCCACAGCCTGGACGTCGACTACGCCGAGCTGCTGCCGAAGCTCTTCCGGCTCAGGGTCGGCAACTTCTACGTGCAGCTGGCGAGCGAGGCCGACCCCGACCGCGTGCTCGCCGTCATCGCGGATCAACTCCGCCCCGGAATCCGGGTGTTCGTCGGAGTGACCGACCCGATCGACCCCAGGGTGGAGACCCCGGAGGAGGTGCGGGACCGGGTGCTGGCCGCAGCCCGGCACATCCCGGTCGACCAGCTCGGCACGACCGACGACTGCGGATTCTCGCCGTTCGCAGACGACGCCTCCACCTCGCGGGACACCGCCTTCGCCAAGATCGCGGCCCGCGTGAAGGGCACCGCCCTGGCGGCGGAGGCGCTCGGGCTCCAGTAGCGCTCGCTGGGTCGGCCGGGGGTGTGCTGTCGTGCGTCCGCCCGGCCGGCCGGGCGGGGGTGGTCTGGTGTTGCGCCGGTCAGGCCGAACCGAGCACGGCCTCAAGGGCGTTGAGGAACCGGTCGGTGGTCGCCTCGTCCCGGACGGCGATCCGCAGCCACTCCTCGCCCAGCCCCGGGAAGGTGTCCCCGCGCCGGACGGCGAAGCCGTGCTCGCGCAGCCGCCGCCGGACCGCCGCCGCGTCGGGCAGCCGTACCAGGACGAAGGAGGCGGCCGGTTCGCCGTACAGCCGCACCGACGGGAAGGCGGCCAGGCCCTTCATCAAGTGCTCGCGCCAGAGCGCCAGTTCGGCCGCCGCCAGCTCCGCCTCGGCGAGCGCCGCCGGGCCGCTGCACGCCTCGGCGGCGGCCAGCGCCGGGGTGGAGACCGGCCAGAGCGGCTGGGCGGCGCCGAGGTCGGCGATCAGCTGGGCGGGCCCGAGCACGTAGCCGATCCGCAGTCCGGCCAGGCCCCAGGTCTTGGTGAGGCTGCGCAGCACGACGACCCGGCCGGGCAGCTCCCGGGCGGAGGCGAGGGACTCCCGCTCGCCCGGGACGGTGTCCATGAACGCCTCGTCCACCACCAGGGTGCGCCCCGGCCGGGCCAGTGCGGCGACGGCCTCGGCGGGGTGCAGCACGGAGGTCGGGTTGGTCGGGTTGCCGAGGACGACCAGGTCCGCCTCCTCGGGGACGGCGCCCAGCCGGAAGCCGTCCCCGGGGGAGAGCAGCACCCGGTGCACGTGGTGTCCGGCGTCCCGCAGGGCCGCCTCCGGCTCGGTGAACTGGGGGTGCACCACGACGATGTGACGTGGCGTCAGTACGCGCGCCAGCAGGACGAAGGCCTCCGCCGCCCCCGAGGTGAGCAGCACCTCCTCGACCGGGCGGGCGTGCCGGGCGGCCACGGCGGCGCGTGCGGCGCTCTGGTCGGGGTAGGCGGCGAGGTCGCCGAGGGTGGCCGCGAGGTGCTCGCGCAGCCAGGCGGGGGGAGTGCCGGTGCGGACGTTGACGGCGAGGTCGACCAGGCCGAGCCCGTCGGCGCGCACCTCGGCGTCGCCGTGGTGGCGCAGGTCGGGTTCGGGGGCGGTCACGCGGGGTCTCCTCGCTGGGTGGTGCGGCTGGTTCGGGTGGTCGCGACTGGTGGTGGACGTGATGCGGTTCTACGGGCCGGGTGGTGCGGCGGGCCGCGGGTCGTCGCCGAGGTCGGGCGGTGCGAGCCGTCCGTGCGCCGCCGCCCGGGCGATCGCGACCGTGGCCCGCGCCGACTTCCGCTTGGTGACCACGAGCCGGCCCCCCGGCGCGCTCGCCAGCGCCGCGGCCTCGGCCACGCTCGCGGTGCCGACGGCCGTACCGACGGCGGCGGAGGGGTTCGGCACCGGCACGCCCGCGAGCGCCTCGGGCGGGTGCTCGTCCACGGGTACGCCGGTGAGGTGGTCGGCCGCCCAGCGCACCGCCGGGTGGTCCGCCTTGCCCGCCACGGTGGCCAGCCGGGCCACCTCGGAGCGGTCCAGCCCGGCCTCCCGGAGGGTTTCCGTCAGCAGCCGCAGCACCTCGGTCCGCTCGGCGCCGCTGCTCGCACCGATCCCGACCACCAGGGTGCGGGGGACGACGGCGACCAGTCCGCTCACGTGCCGCACCCCTTCGTCCCAAACTCCGGTGATCCCACCACGCCCGGGCGGAACGGGTCAATCGCGGCGGGTGTGAGATCCGACGCCGGTGCCGTCGCCGCTCCCGACGCCCCTCCCGATGTCCTTGCCGATGCTCTTGCCGACGCCGCTGGTCCGCCGGGGCGCGGCAGCTGTTCGCCTGTTCTTCACTTGTCTTGTGCGGTACACGTCACCGCGGCACTCCTACTGTTCTCGGCGCTCCCGCCAGGAAGCCCCGACATCCGGAGGACCCCATGGCCTTCGCACGACTGCGCACCCCCGGCACCCCCTCTTCCGCCGTCGCCTCCCTCCCGCGCCCCGGCCGCCGCCGGCCGCGCCCGCGCCACCCGCTCACCGCGCTGGCCGCCGGCCTCGGCCTGGTCGCCGGCTCGCTCGGCCTCTGGGCCGCCGGCGGCAGCGCGGCCGCCGACACCGCCGCGGGCGCCGCCGCCGGCCTGCCCGCGCCCGACCACGTGGTCGTCGTCGTCCTGGAGAACCACGCCTACTCCCAGGTGATCGGCAGCTCCAAGGCCCCGTACATCAACACCACCCTGGTGGCCGGCGGCGCGACGCTGACCCAGTCCTACGCGCTCACCCACCCCAGCCAGCCCAACTACTACATGCTGTTCTCCGGCAGCTCCCAGGGCATCGTGGACGACGGCTGCGTGGACGTCGGCGCCCTGCAGCAGCCCAACCTCGCGTCCGAGCTGATCGGCGCCGGCCAGACCTGGGCCAGCTACAACGAGGGCCTGCCCGGCCCCGGCGCCACCGACTGCAGCAGCGGCAACTACGCCCAGAAGCACAACCCGTGGTTCGGCTTCGGCAACGTGCCCACCTCCAGCGCGTACGGCATGGACGCCTTCCCGAGCGACTACAGCACCCTGCCGAAGGTCTCCTTCGTCGTCCCGGACCTCTGCGACGACATGCACGACTGCTCCGTCGGCACCGGCGACTCCTGGCTCCAGGCCAACCTCGACGGGTACGCGCAGTGGGCGAAGAGCCACAACAGCCTGCTCCTGCTCACCTTCGACGAGGACAACAAGCTGTCCGGCAACCGCATCCCGACCCTCGTCTACGGCGCCCACGTCGCCCCCGGCAGCAGCACCGCCACCACGTACAACCACTACGACGTGCTGCACACCCTGGAGGACCTGGCCGGGGTCAACGCCCACGCGGGCAACTCGGCCGGCGCCGCCGACATCACCGGAATCTGGAACTGACGCCCGTGTACGTCGCGGACTCCCGCAGCTCGAAGGCCCCCGCCGCCCCGACCGACGCCGACGCGGCCCCCCTCGGGGCGGCCCCCGCGCCGGCCACCGGTCGGGCGCGGCGGGGCGCCGTGCCGGGGGCGGTCCTCGCCCTCGGCACGGTCAGCCTGGTCACCGACATCTCCTCCGAGATGGTCACCGCCGTCCTCCCGCTCTACCTGCTCACCGGCCTCGGCCTCTCCCCGCTCGGCTTCGGCCTGCTCGACGGCATCCAGAACGGCTTCAGCGCGCTGGTCCGGCTGGTCGGCGGCCACCTCTCGGACCGCCGCGGCCGCGACGGCGCCGCCCGCCACAAGGCCGTCGCGGCCGTCGGGTACGGGCTGTCCGCGCTGTGCCGGCCGCTGCTGCTGTTCGTCCACACCGTGCCGCTGATCGGCGCCGTGATCGCCGTCGACCGCACCGGCAAGGGCCTGCGCACCGCGCCCCGGGACGCGATGATCTCGCTCGCCACCGAACCCGCCCACCGCGGCCGGGCGTTCGGGGTGCACCGGGCGATGGACACGGCCGGGGCCCTGCTCGGCCCGCTCACCGCCTTCCTGGTGCTGCGGCTGGCCGGCGGCCCGCTGCTCGCCGACGGCGGCGAACGGCACGGCTACGACGCGGTGTTCACGGTCAGCTCGTGCGTCGCGGCGCTCGGCGTGCTGATCCTGCTGCTGTTCGTGCCGAACCGGCAGCAGGGCGACGACGCCTCGGCGCCCGCCCCCTCGCTGCGCGCTAGCCTCACCCTGCTGCGGCTGCCGGGGCTGCGCCGGCTGACGCTCTGCGCCGTCCTGCTCGGCCTCACCACCGTCAGCGACTCCTTCCTCTACCTGCTGGTCCAGCGCCGACTGGACCTGCCCGTCGACCTGTTCCCGCTGCTGCCGCTGGGCACCGCCGCGGCCTTCCTGCTGCTCGCCGTCCCGCTCGGCGCGCTCGCCGACCGGATCGGCCGCCACCGGCTCTTCCTCGCCGGGCACGGGGTGCTGCTGCTCGCGTACGGGCTGCTGCTCTCGCCGCTGCGCGGGCTGCCGGCGGTGCTCTGCGTGCTGGCGCTGCACGGCACCTTCTACGCGGCCACCGACGGCGTGCTCGCCGCGGCGGCCGCCGACGCCGTACCCGCCGAGCAGCGCGGCGCCGGGCTCGCCCTGGTCGGCACCGGGCAGGCGCTGGCCCGGTTCGCCTGCTCGCTACTGTTCGGCGCGCTGTGGGGCGCGGTCGGCGGCTCGGCGGCGCTGGGCTGGTCGGCGGGGGCGCTGGCGCTGTGCGTGCTCGGCGCGGCGGCGGTGCTGCGCCGGTCCGAACCCCCGGCCGCGGCGGTGCCGCACCCGTCCGAACCCGTCGTCGTGAAGCCCCCGGAGGAGAAGAGCCGATGAACCTGCGGAACCGGACCAGGGTGATCATCCTGCTGGTCGCCGTCGTGCTGCTCGGCGCGGTCGGCACCGGGGCCGTCCTCTACGCCGCCGACCGCACCGCCCGCCGCGACCAGGCCCAGCCCGGCGGGCCGTCCGTCGCTTCCGGCCCGGTGTCACTACAGGTGCAGTCCGGCGGACGACAGCTGTTGTTCCGCAACATGGCCTGGGGCCCGCACCGGGACGAGATCACCACCGTCGCCGCCGACCACCCGGACGGCCCGCGCACCGCCTCCGGCGTCCAGTGCCTGCGCTTCCACGCCGCCGCCGGCACCGGCATCTGCCTCCAGGCCCAGCACGGCGCGCTGGAGGACACCTACCGCGCCGTCGTCCTGGACGACCACCTGCGCGAACTCCGCTCGTTCCCGGCGGCCGGCATCCCCACCCGCTCCCGGGTCTCGCCGTCCGGGCACCTCGCCGCCTGGACGGTCTTCGTCAGCGGCGACTCGTACGCGGGCAGCGACTTCTCCACCCGCACCTCGATCGTGGACGTCCGGGACTGGAACCTGCGGGAGAACCTGGAGGACTTCGCGGTCGTCCTGGACGGCCGCCCGTACCAGGCGCACGACATCAACATCTGGGGCGTCACCTTCGCCGACGACACCACCTTCTACGCCACCCTCGCCAGCGCCGGGCAGACCCACCTCGTCCGCGGCGACCTCACCGCCCGCACCCTCACCGCCCTGCACGACAACGTCGAGTGCCCCTCGCTCTCCCCGGACGGCACCCGCGTCGCGTACAAGAAGCGCGTCCCCGGCCTGCCCGCCGACGCCCCGTGGCGGCTGTACGTGCTCGACCTCGCCACCATGACCGAGACCGCCACCGCCGAGCAGCGCAACATCGACGACCAGGCGCTCTGGTCCGGCGACGGCACCCTGGTCTACGCCCTGCCCGGCGACTACGGCGCCGACCTGTGGACCGTCCCGGCGGACGGTTCGGGCCGCGCGGAGCCGGTCACCAAGGCCGCGGTCGCCCCCGCCTACTTGGGCTGAGGAACTCTCGGCTACCGTCCCACGTCGAGCAGAGTGTGACGTCCCGATCAGGCACCTCGAACAAATGTCCTGATCAGACGTCCTGATCGAGCGTTCTGACCGAACGGGGGAGCAAGACAACCGTGGACGGCATCCCACCCGAGCGCACGGTGACCGACTCGTGGCCCGCCCTGCACGGCCGCCCGGTCCTGCGGCGCACCGTCGCCGTCGGGCTGGTGCTGTGCGTGTCCGTCGCCGCCGCCCTCGTGGTGCGCGGCGTCAACGCGCTCACCGCCGGCGGCACCGGCCGCGAGACCGACCGCGACCGCGCCGAACGTCTGGCCGGGCTCCACCCCTCCCAGCATCCTGGCGTCGGCCGCTTCTACGTCCCGGTCGGCGCCGTCTACACCCACACCTCCGACGGCGCCCCGGTCGCCTACCTGCACTACCGCCTCGGCGGCGGCCGGGCCCCCGGCCTCGGCGACTTCCTCAGCGCCTACGACCTCCCCGCGCCCGGCCCGGTCGCCCCGCTCCCCGCCGACCTGCTCGCCGCCCTCGGCGGCGACGAGCCGGCCGAGGCCCCGGAACTCCCCGACTCCCCGCCGCCGCCCGTCGCCACCCCCTCCCCCTCGGCCACCCCCACCCCCGCCGAGAGCCCGTCCCCGGAGGCCACCCCCACCCCGGAGTCCGACGACCCCCTCGCCGAGCCCGCCGACCCCGCCGACCCGGCCCCCGTGGTCGCCCCCGCCCCGGACCCGGTCCCGGACGAGCCCGCCGCCCCGGACGAGCCCACCCCCGACGACCCCACCCCGAGCCCCACCTGGACCCCCACCCCCAGCCCCACCGCCCTCCCCACCCACGCCCCCACCGCCCGCCGCATCTACGTCGCCACCATCTCCGGCGGCCTCCCCGGCGCCGCCGACATCTACATCCGCGCCACCGGCTGACCCTGGCCGTCCACGCTCACCCGCCGCTCCGCGCCGGCCTCCGGACACGCCTGCGCCCCGCCAGGAGGGACTCGGCGGGGCGCAGGCGTTCGGGAGGGGCTGGTCAGCGGGCGGCGGTGGCCGGTTCGGGGCGGGGGGTGGGGGGCTCGGCCGCGGCTGTGGAGGGGGTGGTGGTCGGGGTGCGGCGGGCGGGGGCTTGGCCGACGAGCATGGCGGCGAGGGCGAGGAGGAGGCCGAGGACCTGCCAGGGGGTGAGGGTCTGGCCGAGGACGAGGAGGCCGCCGAGGGTGGCGACGACCGGGTTGATCAGGCCGAGGAAGGAGGCCGGGCCGGCGCCGAGGTGCTCGATGCCGCGGAACCAGAGGGAGTAGGCGAGCGCGGTGCCGAACAGGCCGAGGTAGGCGAAGCCGGCCAGGTTGGCGGCGCTCAGGGCGGGCGGTGCGCCCTCGACCAGGGCGGCGAGCGGGACGAGGAAGACCGAGCCGGCCAGGAGCTGCCAGCCGGTGAGGTCGAGCAGGGTGGCGCCCTCGGGGCGGCCCCAGCGGCGGGTGAGGACGGTGCCCATGGCCATCAGCGAGATCCCGGCGACCATCGAGGCGATGCCGACGCCGTCCAGCCGGGCGCCGCTCTTGAGCACCAGCAGGGCCACTCCGCCGACCCCGACCAGTCCGGCGATCACCGCCCGCCGTCCGGGTCGCACCCGCAGCACGCCGATCGAGAACCCGGCGACGAGCAGCGGCTGGATCGCCCCGATGGTGGCGGCGACGCCGCCGGGCAGGCGGTAGGCGCCGACGAACATCAGCGGGAAGAACAGCCCGATGTTGAGCATCCCGAGCACGGCCGCGCGCCCCCACCAGCGCCCCTTGGGAAGTCGGCGGCCGATCAGCAGCAGGAGCAGCCCGGCCGGGAGTGCGCGGAGCGCGGCGAGCAGCAGTGGGCGGCCGTCGGGCAGCAGCTGGGTGGTGACGAGGTAGGTGGTGCCCCACGCGGCCGGGGCGAGTGCGGCGGTGGCGGCGATCCCCGCGCGCTTGCGGTCCATGACGGCCATGACGTCCCCCTGAACGTTGATTATCTGAACGTTGAGATAATTTCTACGCCGGGGATCCGCGAACGTCAAGTATGTGAATGTTAAGATATCTACGTCGGGTGGGCGGTGGACACTGGACGGCTACGGACAGACGGCTCCGGAAGGGCGGCGGGCATGCAGCAGCGCGACACCGTGGACGACATCGTCGAGCAGTGGGCCCGGGCCCGCCCCGAGCTGGACGCCGGGCCGATGGCCCTGATCGGCCGGCTGCGACGGCTCAACGTCCGGGTCGACAACGCCCTGCGCGAGTACTTCACCGCCTGCGGCCTGGACTCCTCCGAGTTCGACGTGCTGGCCACCCTGCGCCGCTCCGGCGAGCCGTACGAGCTCAACGCCCGCGCGCTGCTCAAGTCCGCGATGGTCACCTCCGGGGCCATCACCAACCGGGTCGACCGGCTGTCCGCCAAGGGACTGGTCGAGCGCAACCCCTGCCCGACCGACCGCCGGGCCGTCCTGGTCCGCCTCACCCCGGCCGGCAAGGAACTGATCGACGGGGCCCTGGCCGGTCACGTCCGCAACGAGGAGCGCATCCTCTCGGCCCTCGACGCGGACGAGCGCAACCGGCTCGACGCCCTGTTGCGCAAGCTCCTCATCGCGCACGGGGACACCGAGCCGCTCCTCTGAGCCGGGCCGGTGCCTCCAAGGGCGGGTGCGGGCGGCGTGTCCAGCGGTGTCCCGGCGGCGTTATCCCCTGCGGAAGCCCACCGGAGGAGAGGCCCCGATGAAAGAGAAGACCCCCAGGGACATCGCCGTCGGCGACCAGCTGCGGGCCGCCGGCACCGAGGGTGCCCAGTGGCTGACCGCCTCCGGGTGGGGGCCGCCGGTCAAGGTGCCGCTGCAGGAGGCGGCGAAGTGGCAGCAGGAGACCCGCGCCCGGATGCTGGCGTCGCAGCGGGACGAGTCCTGCACCTGGTGCGACCACCTGCTGTACGGCGGGCCGCAGCCCGTCGTCGTGCACGCGGAACACCCGACCCACCTGATCTGCCGCGCCTGCTCGATCGCCGCCCGCCCCCGCCGGGTCTGCCTGGACTGCGGGGAACCCGCCGCCTCCACGTCCCCGGCCGACGGGCGCGAGGACGTCTTCATGGGCGCGGTGGCGATCTACACCCGGCTGCGCTGCGCCGCCTGCCACCACTCCGACCCGCTCACCGGCACCTTCGGCCAGCCCGTCTGACCGGGGCGTCTGGTCGGGAGGTCCGACCGGGCCGCCCGACCGGGCCGCTCAACGGCGTGCGACCAGCGCGTACCGCTCGTCGTCCACTGGCCCGCCCCACAGCTCGGCCTCCCCGCCGAGCGGCTCGACCCGCAGCTCGGAGACCAACGGCCGTACGGCCGCCGCGAGTTCCTCCGCCCCGACCCCGCCGCCCCACGGCAGCGGCCCCGCCCCGGCCGGGTACGGCGAGACGGTGGCCTGCCCGGTCTCCCGCCACCGGCCCTCGACCAGGACCAGCCGGCCGCCCGGCCGCAGCAGCCGCACCCAGGCGCGCAGCGCCCGCTCGGGCTCGGGGAGCGTCCAGACCAGGTGCCGCGACAGCAGGACGTCGAAGCTCTCGTCCCCGAGCGGCGG
Source organism: Kitasatospora sp. NPDC001261 (assembly GCF_042896795.1). Classification (NCBI taxonomy): domain Bacteria; kingdom Bacillati; phylum Actinomycetota; class Actinomycetes; order Kitasatosporales; family Streptomycetaceae; genus Kitasatospora; species Kitasatospora sp. NPDC001261. The sequence continues at coordinate 88,400 of NZ_JBIAXP010000015.1, read as the reverse complement.
CGCGCCCGCGTCACCCACCAGGAACCGCGCCGTCAGGCCCGCCGCGACCAGCTTCGCCCTGGCCCGCCCGACCATCCGCGGCGCCAGGTCCACGCCCGTCACCCGGTGCCCGTCCGCCGCGAGCAGCAGCGACAGCGAGCCGGTGCCGCACCCGACGTCCAGCACGTCCGCCGCCCCGCCCGGCACCCACCCCCGCACCCGCCGAAGCCACGCCGCCCGCACCGGCCCCGCCCGCAACCCGTGGTCGGGCTCCTCGTCGAAGGCCGCGGCGGCCGCGTCCCAGTACTCGGCAATGGCGCGGCGGCCGGAGTCATCCATGGCGCGCATCATCGCAACCGCCACCGACACGGGCCGCCCGACGGCCTCGTCGCGATGGACTTCGGAACGTATTCCGAACTACCGTCGGACCATGCCGACCCTCACCGTGTCGTTCTCCGAGCTGTCGAAGAACTCCAAGCGTGTCGCGGACACCGTGGAGCGGGCCCAGCGCGTGCGCGTCACGCGGCGGGACGGCGAGGACCTCTACCTCACCACCGAGCGCCACGACCGCCAGCGCGAGCAGACCGCGGACGTCACCGCGCGCCTGCTCGCCGCGCTGATCGGCAGTGATGAGGGTGCCCGGGCCGTGCTGCCGGCCCTTCCCATGGTCTTCCCCTGGGTCAGGCACCTGTCGGCCGAGGAGATCCGGGAGTTCGTCGTCGACCTCGTCGACGCGACGCGTGACGTCGTCGAGTTGGACGTGCACGCCAGCCTGCACCGGGTGATAGCCGAGTGGCGCGCCACCGCCAGAGTCCTCGCGGATCCGGAACTGGCGGCCGAGCTCACCGGCCCCCTCCCCGGCGACGACCACGGCGAGGTGGTCGAGTCGTGAGCCCCAAGCGCGGCGACGACGTCCCGCCGTCTCGGCGCGGGACCCTGATCGGCAGCACCGGCTCCGGGGGCGCCTGGCGACCCGGGTCTTCGGCGGGGTCGAGCTGCCGCAATGGGAGTACGAGGTGACGGCGGGCGGCCGGGTGCGGTACCTGGTGGACGAGGCGGCCCGCACCGTCCACTTCGTCTACGCCTCGCCCCGGCACCCCAAGGACACCGACACGTAGCCGGCCTTGGCTCCGGCGGCTGCGGGTCCCCTCGCCCCGGTCCGCCTCACCCCGCTCCGCCCAGGGTCGGCGGCTGCCAGTCGAAGGTCGCGGCCGAGCGGTTCAGCAGGGTGCGGGCGGGGAGGAGGCCGGTGAGGGTGAGGGCGGTGTCGCGCAGGAGGGTAGCGGCGGGGGAGCGGAGGGCGACGAGGTCGCCGATGCGGCGGGAGGCGGCGACGACGGCGGTGGTGCGGGGGAGTCGGGCGGCGGTGTAGGCGGGCAGGGCGGCGGCCGGGTCGGCGGCGGGGGTGAGCAGGGAGGCGAGGACGACGGCGTCCTCGATGGCCTGGCAGGCGCCCTGGCCCTGGAAGGGGCACATCGCGTGGGCGGCGTCGCCGAGGAGGGCGACCCGGCCGTGGTGGTGGGCGGGCAGCGGGTCGGCGAGGTCCCAGACGTCGTGGCGCAGGACGCGTTCGGGCTCGGCCAGGGCGAACAGCCGCGGTACGGGGGCACACCAGTCGCCGAACCGGCGCAGGAGTTCGGCCCGCTCGTCCCCGTCGGCGGCCCGCTCGCCGGCCGGGGCGAGGGCGGCGCCGTAGACGTAGACCCGGCCGTCGGCGAGCGGGACGACTCCGGCGAGCCGGCCGCGGCCCCACACCTCGCCGACGGCGGCCGGGCGGCGGTCGGGGGTGACGACGGCGCGCCAGGTGGTGAAGCCGCTGTAGCGGGGGCCGGGGTGGCGGGGGAAGAGCAGGGCCCGGGTCGCGGAGCGGATGCCGTCGGCGGCGACGACCAGGTCGGCGGTCTCCTCCCCGTCGGCGGTGCGCAGGACGGCGGGTTCGGTGGCGCTGCCGGGGGTGACGAGGCTGGCGGGCGAGCCGGTGTGGACGGTGTCCTCCGGGAGCGCGTCGACCAGGGCGGCGATGACGTCGGCGCGGGCGACGGCGGCGATGGTGTCGCCGAAGCAGGCCTCGAAGGCCGTGGTGTCGAGGCGGGCGAGCCAGCGGCCGGAGGGGTGGCGCAGGCCGACGGCGGGGTGCGGGGCGGCGAGGGCGCGCAGGCGCGCGCCGACGCCGAGCCGGTCGAGGGAGCGCAGGGCGTTGGGGGCGAGGGCGAGCCCGGCGCCGACGGGTTCGAGGGATTCGGCGCGTTCGTGGACGCGTACGGGGATGCCCTGCCGGTGGAGGGCGAGGGCGGCGGTGAGGCCGCCGATGCCGCCGCCGATGACGATCGCCTGGTGCAGGCCCATGAGGGGGCTCCTCTTCTCGCGCGATCCGGCAACTACAGGTGTAGTGTCCGATGTCCGGCCACGCTACTACATGTGTAGTGAGCCGTAAACTACGGCTGTAGTGAGTTGGGGGAGCCCGACTGGAAAGGCCATGATCGGACCCATGACACCCCCGCGCCCGACCCTGATCGCCGACGCCGCCATCGACCTGATCGCCGACGCCGGCCTGCGCGGGCTCACCCACCGCGCCGTGGACGACGCGTCCGGCCTGCCCGCCGGCTCGACCTCCAACCTCGCCCGGACCAGGGCCGCCCTGCTGGAGCTCGTGCTCACCCGGATCGTCGAGCGGGAGACCGCAGACTTCCCGGTCCTCGCCGAGGGCGAACTGCCGCGGGCCGCCGTCCCGCCGCGCGAACTGCTGGCCGAGGTCGGCGCCGAGGTGCTCTTCCGGGCGCTCACGGAGGGCCGCCGGCTCACCCTGGCCCGCCTGGAACTCGCCCTGGAGGCCACCCGCAGGCCCGAACTGCGCACCCTCTACGACCGCCTGGGCGCGCGCTTCGCCCAGCGCGCCGCCGAGCTGCTCGCCGCCTCCGGCTCGGGCGACCCCGCGGGGGACGCCCGCCGGTTGATCCGCTGGTGCGACGGCGTGCTGTTCAACGCCACGGCCGGCAGCGGGCACTGGCACGTGCCGATGCCGGAGGAACTGCGCGAGGAGATCGACCGCTACCTCGCCGTGCTGCTCGACCGGTAGGAGCCGGTAGGACCGGTGGGACCCGGTCGGGCCGGGGCCCGGGGGTGCCCGCCTATACTCCCTCTGCCCGATCAGGCAGGGGGAAGAAATGCTGAACACGCTCGACGTCGCGGTACTGGTGGTGGTCGGGGTGGCGCTGCTGGTGCGGCTGGCGACGCTGCCGGTGCTGGTTCGTGCCCAAGCGGCAACGCGCCGCCGGGCGTTGGCGGCCGCCGCTGCGGACCCGGCCGGAGGTGCGCGGGGCGGCACCGGCGCGACGATCGGCGAACTGACGGTGGGTCTGCTGACCGCCGTGGGAGTGCTGGCCGTCCTGCGCGCCTGGAGCAGCGTCCTCTTCGAGGGGCTGGGGCGGTCGTTCGACGTCTACAACGCGCGGTACCTCACGATCGTCTCGCACCTGCCCCTCCATTCGGCGCGGACCTGGTACATCACCTCCTTCGTCGTCTGCCTGCTGCTCTGGCTGCTGCTCTGGTGCCTGACCCAGCGCAACCTGTGGACGGTCGGCATGCCGCCTCGGCTGTGGCGGGCCGGCCGGACCCGGGCCCAGGTAGCCGGCCTGCTCGCCCTCCGCGCGGTGCTCGCCGTGTTCCTCCTGCCGGTCGGGCTGATCGTCGCCGCGCTGGTGTTCCAGGCCGTCGCGATGGCGGCGAGCCGCCGGGCCAGGCCGGTCGGCGCGGAGGCGGTGCGCGCCGAAGAGGCCCGAGCGGCCCAGGCCGCCCAGGCGGCTCAGGCGCTCCCGGCGTCGCCGTACCCGTACGTGCCCACCGCGCCGGCGCGGGCGCCGTACGTCCCGCCGCAGACGCCGTACGCCCCGCCTCAGGCCCCGTACGTCCCCACGCAGTTCGCGCAGCCCGCCCCTCCGGCGCCGGCTGCCCCGGCCGCCCCGCCGGTGCTGCCGAGGCCGCCCGTCGGCAGCCCCCTCGGTGCTCACGAGCCCCGCACGATCGGCGGCTACCAGCTCCTCGGCCGGATCGGCTCCGGCGGCATGGGCACGGTCTACCTCGCCCAGCGGCAGGGCTCCGCCACCCAGGTCGCGCTCAAGACCATCAACCTCGAACTCCTCGACGACGCCGACCTGTTGCGCCGCTTCCAGCGCGAGTCCGAGGTGCTGGCGATGGTCCCCGGCGCCTACACCGCCCGGGTGCTCGACACCGGTGTGGACTCCGGACGCCCGTACCTGGCCATGGAGTTGCTGGACGGCCGCCCGCTGGACGCCCACCTGCGCGAGCAGGGGCCGATCCGCTCCGCCGAGGCGCTGCGCGCCCTCGCGCTGGCGCTGGCCGTGGCGCTGTCCGGGGTGCACCGGCTGGGGCTCGTCCACCGGGACCTCAAGCCCGCCAACATCATGCTGACCACGGCCGGTCCGCGCCTGCTGGACTTCGGCATCGCGGCGATCGTGGACGGCACCCGGCTGACCGCCACCGGCGGCGGGCCGGGCACCCTGACGTACATGGCGCCGGAGCAGTTCGGCGAGGAGCGGGTCGGTACGGCGGCCGATGTGTGGGCCTGGGCGTGCTGCGTGGTGTGCGCGGCGCACGGCGCCAGCCCGTTCGCGGCGACCAACACGGGAGCGGTGATCCGCCGGATCGTGGAGACCGGGCCCGAACCCGCGGCGCTGGCGGCGGTCCAGGCCCTCGACCCGGCGCTCGCCGCCGTCGTCACCCGCGCGCTGGCCATGGCCCCCGAACAGCGCCCGGCGGACGGCACGGCCCTGCTGGCGGCGCTGGCGGCGGCCCAGCCGACGGCGCCGGACCCGGCGGCCGTCCACGACCAGATCACCCGGGGCTGGCAGACCCTCGCGCTGTAGCGGCGGCGACGGGCCCGGCCCCGGTGGCTCCGGAAGGGAGAGTGCGGCCTCAGCCGTCGGAGGTTACCCGCCCGGCGACGAGCCGGGCGCAGTCGTCCACCGAGGCCCTCGAGGTGTCGACGACCAGGTCGTAGGTGACGCCCTCGTGCACCAGCGAGGCCTGCGCGGCGGCCATCCCGGCCGCCCGGTCGCCGCGGGCGGCCTCCCGCTTCGCGGCCACCGCCGGATCGCAGCGCACCCCGACCCAGAGCACGTCCAGGCCCTCCAGCGCCGACCGCCACCGGGCCTGCGAGGCGGCGCCGCCGAGGAACACCTCGTCCACCACGATCCGGGCCCCGGCCCGGGCCATCGCCGCGACCCCGAGCGTCCAAGCGGCGTCCAGGGTGGCGAAGACCGGGCCGACCTCGACCGTCCCGTCCCCGTCCTCCAGCCCGCCGATGCCCTCGCCGCCGGTGCGCAGCGACGGCGGCAGCGCCTCGACCATGGTGTCCGCGCCGAGGTGCAGCCAGGGGTCCGGCAGCAGCTCCTGCAGGCGCAGGGCGATGCTCGACTTGCCGGAGCTAGACCCGCCGTTGAGAACGATCACATGCATGCGCGGAGCCTACGGCCGCACACCCCGCGTCGTCGCGGCGTTATCCCGGGGGTGCCACAGGGGCGCGGCCATGGACCGCACGGCCCCGACCGCCCCCATCAACGCCGCCCCCATCAACGCCGCCCCCCACCGCCGAAGCCCCGGGCTACGCCGCCCCCGCCGCGAAGGCCGCCGCCGCGGCGGTGAAGGAGGCGGCCACCGCCGGTGCGCCCGCCCAGTGCAGGTGCAGGTAGGAGGCGTGCACGTTGCCGCTCGCGAAGCCCTCGGTGCGGGGGCCGGTCGGCAGGCGCCAGCCCCAGGCGGGGAGTTCGCCCGCGCCGGGCTCGCAGACCGTGCGGTGGAACTCGTGGCCGCGCAGCCTGGTGCCGGCCGGGGCCAGCGGGGAGTCGTGCAGGGCGACCGCCTCCCGGTAGCCGAGGGTGAGGCGTTCGGTCATCCGGGCGGCGGCGGGCAGTACGCCGCACATCGGCAGGCCGTCCAACTCCCGTCCCAGGTAGAGCAGTCCGGCGCACTCGGCGGCGACCGGCCCGCCCGCGGCGGCGAACGCGGCGATGGCGGCGCGCAGCGGGGCGTTGCCGCTCAGCTCGCGGACGTACAGCTCGGGGAAGCCGCCGCCGATGACCAGGCCGGCCGTCCCGGCGGGCAGCGAGGAGGCGTGCAGCGGGTCGAACGGGACCACCTCCGCGCCCGCCGCGCCGAGCAGTTCGGCGTTCTCGGCGTACGAGAAGGAGAAGGCCGCGCCGCCCGCCACCGCGATCCGGGGCCGGCCGGCCACCGGGGTGACCTCGGCCGACGGGTCCCAGGGTTCGGCGTCCAACTCCGGTGCCGTCCGGGCGAGTTCGAGCAGGGCGTCCAAGTCGACCGAGGAGGCGACCAGTTCACCCATGTCGGCGACCGCCCGGAGGGCCTCCGCCGAGCGTTCCACCGCCGGGATCAGCCCGAGGTGGCGGGAGGGTGTGGCGACCGCCGTCGAGCGGCGCAGCGCGCCCAGTACCGGCACGCCGGAGCCCTCCTCCAGGGCCTCGCGCAGCAGGTGCTCGTGCCGGTCGGAGGCGACCCGGTTGAGGATCACCCCGGCGAGCCGCACCTGCGGGTCCCAGGAGGCGAAGCCGTGCACCAGCGCGGCCACCGAGCGGGACTGCGAGGAGCCGTCCACGACCAGCACCACCGGTGCCCGCAGCAGCTTGGCGACGTGCGCCGTGGAGGCCAGTTCGCCGCGCCCGGAGGCCCCGTCGAACAGGCCCATGACCCCCTCGACGACGGCGACGTCCGCCCCCGCCGCGCCGTGCAGGAACAGCGGCGCGATCCGCTCCGGCCCGCACATGAAGGCGTCCAGGTTGCGGCCCGGGCGCCCGGCGGCGAGCGCGTGGTAGCCCGGGTCGATGTAGTCGGGGCCGACCTTGTGCGGCGACACCGCCAGCCCGCGCGCGGCGAGCGCCGCGATCAGGCCGGTGGCGACGGTGGTCTTGCCGGCGCCCGAGGAGGGCGCGGCGACGACGAGGCGGGGGATGTTGCTCAACGGTCTACCACTCGATACCGCGCTGGCCCTTGCGGCCGGCGTCCATGGGGTGCTTGACCTTGGTCATCTCGGTGACCAGGTCGGCGAAGCCGGTCAGCGCCTCGGGCGCGTACCGGCCGGTGATGACGACGTGCTGGCTGCCCGGGCGGTCCTTGAGCACGGCGACCACCTCGTCCGGGTCGACCCACCCCCAGTGCATCGGGTAGGTGAACTCGTCGAGCACGTAGAAGCGGTAGGTCTCGGCCGCGAGGTCGCGCTTGACCTGCTCCCAGCCCTCCTTGGCCGCCTCCTCGCTGGACATCTCCTGCTCGGCGGAGCGCTGGATCCAGGACCAGCCGGAGCCCATCTTGTGCCAGTCGACGGTGCCGCCCTCGCCGGAGGCGCCGAGCACGCGCAGCGCGTTCTCCTCGCCGACCTTCCACTTGGCGGACTTCACGAACTGGAACACCCCGACCGGCCAGCCCTGGTTCCAGGCCCGCAGCGCCATGCCGAACGCGGCCGTGGACTTGCCCTTGCCGGGGCCGGTGTGCACGGCGGTGATCGGCAGCGTGCGGCGCTGACGGGTCGTCAGGCCGTCGTCGGGGACGCTCTCGGGGACTCCCTTGGGCATTCGGCTCAGGCCGCCTTTCGCATCGAAGTGGTCGAACGGTTCGCGGAGCGGTCCGCGGCGCGGTTCTCGCGGACGAGCGAGGCCACGCCCTCGGCGCGCAGCTCGTCCAGGCTGACGGCGGTGCCGCCGAGCAGCCCGGCCAGGGTGCGGGCCAGGCCCAGGCGGACCGGGCCGGACTCGCAGTCCAGCACCACGCTGGCCGTGCCCTGCGCCGCGAACAGCGCGGCCGCGCGGCGCGACTGGGCGAGCGCGTCCCGCCCGCCGGTGGCCCGGCCGTCGGTCACCACGACCAGCAGCGGGCGCCGGCTCGGGTCGCGCAGCCGCTCCACCCGCAGCACCTCGTGGGCGCGCAGCAGGCCGGCGGCGAGCGGGGTCCGCCCGCCGGTGGGCAGTGACTCCAGCCGGGCCGCGCCGACCTCCACCGAGGAGGTGGGCGGCAGTGCCAGCTCGGCGCCCGAGCCCCGGAAGGTGATCATGCCGATCTTGTCGCGGCGCTGGTAGGCGTCCATCAGCAGCGACAGCACCGCACCCTTGACGGCGGTCATCCGCTGCCGGGCGGCCATCGAGCCGGAGGCGTCCACCACGAACAGCACCAGGTTGGACTCCCGTCCCTGGCGCACCTGTTCGCGGAAGTCGTCCTTGTGCACCACCAGCGCCCGCCCGCTGCGCCCGCGCGCGGCCTGGTGCGGAGCGGCGGCCTGGAGGGTCGCGGTCAGGTGCAGCCGGGCGAGCGCGCCCTGCGGGCGGCGGGCGCGGATGGTGTGCCCGCCGGTGGTCTCGGCGGGGGAGCGGCGGCCCTGGGCGCCGTGCCCGGTGCCCTTCACGGTGAACAGCCGCGTCCGGTACGGGTCGCCGGCCGCGACCGGCGCCGACTCCCGTGCGGGGGCCGGGTGTTGGGCCGGTACGGGCGGCTGTGCGGGTGTCTCGGGGCCATCGGAGGCGGGGTCCTCGGGGGAGGGCGCCTCGGGCGCCTCGGGGCCGGCGTCGGACGGCTCGGGCGCGCCGCCGCCGTCGGGGCCGCCCCCGTCTGGGCCGCCCTCCGGCCCGTCGCCGCCTCCGTCATCACTGCCGCCACCGTCGCCGTCCGGGCCGGGCCCGTCGTCCTCGGGCTCCGGCTCCTCCTGCTGGGCGTGCTCCTCCAGCGTCCGGTCCAGCTGCTCCTCGTCCAGCCCGGGCGCGTCGAAGGGGTTGCGGCGGCGGCGGTGCGGCAGTGCCAGCTGGGCGGCCTTGCGGACGTCCTCCTCCAGCACCTCGGTGCGCCCGTCCCAGGCGGCCAGCGCGACGGCGGTGCGGGCCATCACGATGTCCGCCCGCAGGCCGTCCACCTCGAACGCGGCGCACACAGCGGTGATCTGACGCAGCGCCACATCGGTCAGCTCGACCTTGGGCAGCAACTCCCGTGCGGCGGTGATGCGTTCGGCGAGCGCCCGCTCCTCCTCGGCGAACCGCGCGGCGAAGCCGGCCGGGTCCGCGTCGTACCCGAGCCGGCGGCGGACCACCTCGGCGCGCTCGGCCGGGTCCCGGGTGGCGGCGATCTCGACGGTCAGGCCGAACCGGTCGAGCAGCTGCGGCCGCAGCTCGCCCTCCTCCGGGTTCATGGTGCCGACCAGCAGGAACCGGGCCGCGTGCCGCACCGACACGCCCTCGCGCTCGACGTACGAGCGGCCCATCGCGGCGGCGTCCAGCAGCAGGTCCACCACGTGGTCCTGGAGCAGGTTCACCTCGTCGATGTAGAGCACGCCGCGGTGCGCCCGGGCGAGCAGTCCGGGCTCGTAGGCCTTGACGCCCTCGGCCAGCGCCCGCTCCAGGTCGAGCGAGCCGACGATCCGGTCCTCGGCCACGCCGACCGGCAACTCGACCAGCTGGGAGGGCCGTTCGGAGGAGGACGGGGAGTCGTGCGGCCCGTCCGGGCACTGCGGGTCGGGCGCGGCCGGGTCGCAGGCGAAGCGGCAGTCGTCCACGGTGGCGATGGACGGCAGCAGGCCGGCCAGCGCGCGCACCATGGTCGACTTCGCGGTGCCCTTCTCGCCGCGCACCAGCACGCCGCCCACGGCCGGGGAGACCGCGTTCAGCAGCAGTCCGAGCCGCAGGTCGGCCATGCCGACGATCGCGGTGAACGGATAGCGGACGTCACTCATGCCGTACCCCAGTCCTGTCGTGCCTGACTCTGTGATCGTGCCCGGCCCTGCTGCCCCGCCAGGTTCGGCGGTCCTGCCCAGCCCTGCGTCCGTGTCCGGCTCATGCGTCACTCCCAGGGGCCCCGGGCGGGAGGAACGGCAGCGATCCGGCCGCCGGCACCCCGCCCTCGATCAGCTTCCACAGCGCGTCGGTGTCCGCGTGCTCCTCGATCAGGTCGCCCAGCCGGTCCAGCCGGGCCTCGCGCGCCGCGGCGAAGGAGGTGTCCGGCGCCGGGACGAACGCCCGGCCGGACAACTCGGCGACCTCGCGCAGGAGTTCGCGGCGGAACCCGTCGTTCTCCAGCGCGCCGTGCCAGGTGGTGCCCCAGACCGGGCCGACCCGGCAGCCGTCCAGGAAGGGACTGCCCCCCTCCACGGTCACCACCCCGTGGTGGATCTCGTAGCCCTCGACCCGCTGCCCGAACGCCTCGCCGACCGGCCGCGCCAGCACCTTCTCGACGCCGAAGCGCACCCGCGTCGGCAGCAGCCCGAGACCGTCGACGGCGCCCGCCTTCGACTCGACCTCGTCCACGATCGAGTGCGCCAGCATCTGGTAGCCGCCGCAGACCCCGAGGACCGGCAGTCCGGCCGCCACCCGCGCCTTCAGGGCCGGCTCCAGGCCGCGCTCGCGCAGCCAGGCGAGGTCCGCGACGGTGGCCCGGGTGCCGGGCAGCACCACCAGGTCGGCGTCGGCCAGCTCCTCCGGCCTGGTCGCCCAGCGGACCAGCACGCCCGGCTCCTGCGCGAGCGCGTCCATGTCGGTGAAGTTGGACAGCCGGGGGAAGCGCACCACGGCCACCCGCAACACGTCCGCGCCGAGCGGCCCGGGCCCGTCCGCCCGGTCCGCCACGGTGGACAGGTCCAGCGAGTCCTCGGCGTCCAGCCAGAGCCCGGGCAGCATCGGCAGCGTGCCCAGCACCGGACGGCCGGTCAGCTCGTGCAGCATCTCCAGCCCGGGCGCCAGCAGCCGCGCGTCGCCGCGGAACTTGTTGACGAACCAGCCCGCCACGTGCCGCTGGTCCTCCGCCGACAGCAGTGCCAGCGTCCCGTACATCGCCGCGAAGACCCCGCCGCGGTCGATGTCCCCGACCACCACCACCGGCAGGGCGGCGGCCGTGGCCAGGCCCATGTTGGCGATGTCGCGGTCGCGCAGGTTGATCTCGGCGGGCGATCCCGCGCCCTCGCAGACCACCACGTCGTAGCGGCCGCGCAGGTCGGCCAGGCACTCCAGGGCGCGCTCCAGCAGGACGGGCTTGCGCTCGCGGTAGTCCAGCGCGCCGACCTCGGCCACCGGCCGGCCGAGCAGCACCACCTGGCTGCGGCCGTCCGCGCCCGGCTTGAGCAGCACCGGGTTCATCGCCGCCTCCGGCTCCACCCGGGCGGCCTGCGCCTGCATCGCCTGGGCGCGGCCGATCTCGGCGCCGTCGGCGGTGACGAAGGAGTTGAGCGACATGTTCTGCGCCTTGAACGGCGCGACCCGCACGCCCTGGCGGGCGAGCCACCGGCAGATCCCGGCCGTCACCACGCTCTTGCCCGCGTCCGAGGTCGTCCCCGCGACCAGCAGTGCGTTGCTCATGCCCGTCCCCTCTTCTTCAGCAGTGCCCGCAGCAGGACGTGCCCCGCGACCGTCGTACCCAGCGCCAGTGCGCCCACCCGCCGGGAGAGCGCGCAGGCCCGCTCGATGTCGTCCACCGTCACCGGCCGCAGCTCCGCGCCCAGGACGGGCCGGTGCTCCACCCGCTCCCCGTACCGCAGCGTGCCGCCCAGTCGGACGCCCACCGCGCCGGCGAACGCCGATTCGGCCTGGCCCGCGTTCGGGCTCGGGTGCGCGGAGCCGTCGCGCCGCCAGACCCGCCAGGCGGTCCGGGGCTCGGGGGCGGCGGCCACCGTCAGCAGCGCCGTCAGCCGGGCGCCCGGCCAGCCCGCCACGTCGTCCAGCCGGGCCGAGGCCCAGCCGAACCGGGCGTAGCGGGGCGAGCGGTGGCCGACCATGGCGTCCAGGGTGTTCACGGCGCGGAAGGCCAGCAGGCCGGGGGTGCCGGCCAGGGCGCCCCAGGTCAGCGCGTTCACCACGGCGTCGGCGGTGTTCTCGGCCACCGACTCGACCACCGCCCGGGCGATCTGCTGCCCGTCCAGCGCGCTCGGGTCCCGCCCGCACAGGTGCGGCAGCCGCTCCCGGGCGGCGGCGAGGTCGCCGGCGGCCAGCGAGCGGCCGATGGTGCGGGCCTCCCGGGTCAGCGAGGTGCCGCCGAGCACCGTCCAGGTCGCGGCCGCCGCCAGCGCCGCCCGGCCCAGCGGGCGCCGGCCCACCGTACGGTCCAGGGCGAGCGCGCCCGCCGCGACCGCGCCCACGCACAGCGCGGTGTACCCGGCCCCGGCGGCGCGGTCGTCGCGCCACAGCCGCCGCTCCAGCCGGGTCGCGGCGCTGCCGAAGAAGGCCACCGGGTGGCCCCGGCGGGGGTCGGCGAAGCGGGCGTCGGCGGCGTAGCCCGCGGCGGCGCCGAGCGCGAACACGGCGGCGCGGGCCAGCGGGCGCGAGGCTCGGGTCAGCGGGCGCGGAGCGGGGGAAGGCGCGCGCGGGGTCATCGGCCGCACGGCGGAGGGCAGCTCGGAGTCCGGCCGGGCGGGGCAGCCTGCATCGCGTGCGTGTCCTCACTCAGGGTCCGCGCCCTGGATCGACGTGACGGCGGCGAGAGTCTCCTGGCTTCCGGGTCGAACGCACCCCCGGAGCCTTCCAGCGGCCGTCGACGGCCCGCCGTGGCGATGTTCCGAGCGTGCTCCCCGGTGACAGTGGCGGGACCGCGCCGGACTTCCACCGGCTTCCTCTCCATGCCTCCGTTTGGCCCCAGGATCCCATCACGGGCCCGAACCGGGAGTCAACCGAGGTCACGGAGGGGTTGGTCACACGGGGACGCCGCTGACGCCCGGTCGGATCGCCCGGCGCGGCCCCGCCCCGACCCCCGCCACCGGCACCCCCTGAGTACCGCCCTGAGCACCGCCCTGAGCACCCCGGGAGCGCCCGCCGGGTGACCCGGACGGCCCAGCCCGGTGGCCGGTCGGGCGGAGCGCCGGTGAACTGGGGCTCGAACACCGTCCGGTCCGTGAAGAACGTCCGTGAACAACGTCCGTGAACAACGTCCGTGAACAACAGAGCGGGGAGCGAGATGCGTTGGGGAACCGCCGCCGTCGTGGCGGCCGCCGCGGTGGGGGCCGCCGTGCTGGTGGTCGGCCGCCGGGCCTCCGAGCGGATGGTCCGTCCGGTGACCGCCGTCCAGGAGTCCGGGCCGGTCCAGGTCCGCGCCCTCGCCGCCGGCCGGGTCACCTTCACCCGCGGCCCCGCGAGCCTGCGCCCCGGCCGCTGGGCGGTGGAGTGGGCGGACGGCGGGCACGCGGTCGTCGAGGAGGTGCTGCACGCCGACGAACAGGGCGTCACCCGCCGACTGGTCCGCGCCGACCGGGGCACCCTCGTCCCCGGCACCGAGGTCCGCTTCACCCCGCGGGTCCACCTCGGCGACCCCACCGAGGCGCTCGGCCTCGCCTTCGCCGACACCACCGCCGACGGCGAGCTCGGCGCCCTCCCCGCCTGGCGGCTCGACGGCAAGCGCGGCACCTGGGTGATCCTGGTGCACGGCCCCGGCGACGACCGCCGGCAGACCCTCCCGGTGCTCCCCGTCCTCGACCGGCTCGGCCTGCCCGCCCTCGCCGTCACCTACCGCGGCGACCGGGGCGCCCCCGCCTCCCCGGACGGGCTCAGCCACTTCGGCGAGACCGAGTGGCGCGACATCGAGGCGGCGGTGCGGCTGGCGCTCGACAGCGGCGCGGGCAAGGTGATCCTGTACGGCTGGTCCGTCGGCGCGACCATCGTGCTGCAGACCGTGGCCCGCTCCGCCTGGTCGCACGCCGTCCGCGGCCTGATCCTCGACTCGCCCGTGCTCGACCTGCCCGCCTCCGCCCGCCGGGACGCCGCCCGGGCCGGCTTCCAGGGCGTCGCCGCCGAGCTCGGCGCCCTCGCCGCCGAGGGCCGCACCGGGGTCGACCTCGCCGACTTCGGCCGCATCGCCGACGGCACCGACCTGCGGGTGCCGACCCTCCTCCTGCACAGCCCCGAGGACCGGATCGCGCCCTTCGGCGCCGCCGAGAAGCTGGCCGCCGCCCGCCGCGACGTGGTGAGCCTCCAGCCCTTCCCCGGCGCCGACCACGCCACCCTCTGGAACACCGCCCCCGACCGCTACACCGAACTCCTCCGCCGCTGGCTCACCCCGCTCCTCTAGGGCCTCAACCACCCCCCCTGTGCGCGAGGGCGTTTTCGGCTGGTCCCCGCCGCTTTTCCCGGTGCGATTCCCCCCGTCCGGGAATGAACGTTCCTCCCATTCCTCCGGGCCCGCGTGAAAAGTCGGCCCGGCCGACTTCCGGTGCGGCTCGATCCCGATCACGCCGCCCGCCATCCGTCCGGATTCGGGCTGGACAGTCCTGCCGGGCGTCGCCGGGCCGAATCGCCCCCGTACGGGCCCCTCGGCTGTCAGGAGCAATATTTGGCCCGACCCCTTACCCCCCACCCGTACGCACGGTGACCGCCCGAGCATTCCCGGCAACCGGGCCGCCCCCCGTGGCATGGGCAGGTCACACGTTTCCGGCCAGGCGGTTTGCCGTTGTTGCCCGATCTTGCGGAGGTGCCACCGGCGGTCGCCCGGTCGTACGGACAACCGGATGTGACAGAAGGCCGGTACAAGGGGAAGACTGCTCGACGTGACGTCTCGGAACCCGCGCGACCGTGATGCCCCGCTCCCGCCGACGATCGGTACCGGTGCGACGGTGACCCGTCTCCCCGGAACGGCCCAACGGCCCGCCGGTGGCAGGCCGGGCGGGGCGGGAGTCCCCCGTAACGCAGTACCCCGGCGACGAGGGCCCGCTCCGGCTCCCGGGCGGGGCAGGGTTCCCGTGCCGGAGGGCTTTCCGGCACCCTCCGAGCTGGCGCCGCTGGCCCGCCGGATGCTGGTGGACGCCGTCCGGGTCGCCCGCTGGGCCGGTGAGCTGGCCGAGGTCGACAAGCGCGGCGAGCTGCTCCCGGACGACGCCCGCGCGGCGGGCCGGGCCCTGGCCATGACGGTCGGTGCCGCCGCCAAGGCGTGGGGGCAGGCGCTGCTGGTGGGCCTGGTGGAGGCCCGGGACGGCGGAGCCGGCCCCGGCTGGCGCCTGCACGCCTGGGAGCACGACGACGAGGCCGTGGTGCGCGGCTGGTCGGCGCTGTTCGACGCCTGGACCCTGCTCGCCCCGGTGCCGCCCGCGGCGCTGCGCGGCGTCTTCGCCGTCCTGGCCGGGCAGGCCGTGGACCAGGCCCCGCAGCTGCTCTCCTTCCTGCACCTGGTGGACGGCCCGGTCGCCGAGAGCGAGCTGCTGGAGCTGCTGCGCCGCGGCCTGGACGAGCGCCGGGTCGGCACCGGCCTCGGCGGACCCGGCCTGTCGCCGGTGCCGCACGCGGCCTCGGCCGTCTCCGCCGTCCGCGGCACCTGCCGTGCGCCGCAGATCGACACCCCGGCCGCGCCCTCGGACGTGGCCGCCGTCCTGGACTGGATGCTGGACGGCCTGGCGGCCGTCGGCGCCCTGGTGCGCAGGAACGACGCCGCGGAGCTGTCGCCGCTCGGCCACTGGGCGGTGCGGGCGAAGCTGGAGGAGATCTGCACGGTCGCGCAGACCGCGGCCGGGCACATCGAGCAGAGCGCCTTCGAGCTGCTGAACGCCTGTGCGGACTACTCGCCGGGCCCGGCCCGCGCCGAGTTCCGGGCCTGGGTCGCGGCCCGTCCGGCCGACCGGGCGGTGGGCGAGCTGCTGGACGCCGCCCAGGGCGACGACGCGCTGGTGCGCGGGCTGGCCTTCGAGGCGCTGCGGGTGGCCGGCGGACCGGCCGAGCAGGCGGTGCGCGCGGCGGTGGACGAGCCGGTGCTGCGCCCGTACGCGCTGCTGTGGCTGGCGGAGCGCGCGGACGAGGGCGTCGCCCCGGCGGACGTGCTGGGCGCGGAGGACGCGGCCTGGCTCTGGGTGGACACCGCGGCCGCGGTGCTCGACCACGGCGAGACCGAGCTGCTGGTGGGCCACGTCGAGGGCGCCGCGGCGGGCGACCCGGTCCGGCTGTTCGCCCGGGCCCGGCAGTCCGGCCACCCGCGGGCGGCCTCGGTGCTGACGGCGGTCTCGAGCGTGCACCCGGACCCGGGCGTGGCCCGGGCGGCCCGCCGCTCGGCGTTCAGCGTGCACACCGGCGGCGCCTGAGCCGCACGGGCGCACGGGAACACGGGCGCACAGGAACACGGGAACACGGAAAGGGCCCGGAACCATCAGGTTCCGGGCCCTTCCCCATGCCGGTCGTGGGACGGCTCAGCCGAGCCGCGACTCCGCCCGCCGGGCGCGGACGTCGCCGACCTTCTGCCCCACCTTGCGGCGGATGACCAGCAGCGGCGCCATCGCGGCGAGCGTGATCTGGGCGAACGCGCCGACGTGCATCAGGCTGTCGCCGCCGGGCAGCCCGGTCGCCCAGGCGGCCAGGCAGCCGATCGCGACGACGACCCAGCAGAGCGTGGCGGTGGCCAGCAGCCCCTGCGGCTTCGGGTACTCGATCCGGCTGACCATCAGGTACGCGGCGCCGAAGATGGCGAGCAGACCGGGCAGGAACGGCGGGTCGAGCAGCACGATGGCGATCACCGTCATCGCGCCCATCGGGCAGGGCATGCCCTGGAACACCCCGGGCCGCATCTTGACGGCCGAGAAGCGGGCCAGCCGCAGGACCACCGCGAGCAGTACGGTCAGCGCGATCAGCGCCGACAGCTTGCTGTTGGAACCCGGGGAGACCATGCCCCAGACCGCGACGAAGTAGGCCGGCGCGATGCCGAAGCTGATCAGGTCCGCGAGGTTGTCCAGTTCCGCTCCGAGGGCGGAGGAGCGCAGCTTGCGCGCCACCAGCCCGTCGAAGAGGTCGCACATCGAGCCGATCAGCAGCAGCGTGACCGCGGTGGCGGCGCTGTGCCGGTCCGGAGCGGCGTCCGGGTTGGTGATGTGCGGGACCAGGACCCCGGTGGTGATCGAGTAGATCGCCAGGAAGCCGCAGACGGCGTTCCCCAGGGTCAGGAAGTCGGCCGTGGACAGGTGCTGGGGAGAGCGCGGGGCACGCAGCTCGCGGTCCCGTGCCCAGCGGCGGCGGCGCAGGGCCGTCTCCTCGTCGTCCAGGCCGACGATTGTCTCAGGATCAGTCACGGTCAAGGCGCGTCACCCCGGCTGTGGTCTTCTGGCCGACCTCGACGCCGACCTCGACGCCGGCCGGCAGGTAGGTGTCGACGCGGGACCCGAACCGGATCAGACCGATCCGGTCGCCCTGCTCGACCTTGGTTCCGGCGTCCACGTACGGCACGATGCGGCGGGCCACGGCCCCCGCGATCTGGACCATCTCGATGTCGCCGAGCTCGGTGTCGAAGTGCCAGACGACCCGCTCGTTCTGGTCGCTGTCCTTGTTGAACGCGGGGACGAAGCCGCCCGCGACGTGCTCGACCGACGTCACGGTGCCCGGCAGGGGCGCGCGGTTGACGTGGACGTTCAGCGGGCTCATGAAGATCGCGACCCGGGTGCGGCCGTCCGGCCAGGCGTCGATGCTCTGCACCACGCCGTCGGCGGGGGAGATCACTCTGCCCGTGCCGATCTCACGCTCGGGGTCGCGGAAGAACCACAGCATGCCCGCGCCGAGGGCACAGGCGGGTACCGCAGCCAGGGCCCACTTGCCGCTGCGCCGGGTGAGGGCGGTGGTCACGGCGGCCGTGGCGAGGGTGGGGACGAACCAGGGGGTGGCTCCGCGCGCGATGGTCACGCGGGGTCGCCGACCGGCCGTCGGGGCTGCGAGGGCATCGCGGTCCGTGACGGAGGTGTGAGGGGACGGGCTGATGGGCATCGAAGACCTTTGTCGCGGGGGATCATGGCCGCTGGACGGGGGCCACCGCGGAATCGGTAATAGAGGGACGGCTTGCTGTCCCGGTGGATGCTATCGGGAGCAGACGGTGGGTGGGCAACCCGCCTGCTCGTTCACGTGTCCGGTGGCGGCGCGTGTGCGCGTCCACTCCTACGACCGTAGCTCGGCCCGGTCCGGTTCCCAAGGGACCCGACAGGGCTGGTGACTCTTGTCTCAACGGGTGCGCGGACGGAACCCGGCGGACGAAACGGCCGTAGCGGCCGGAAGCGGGTGTGCGGAAGCGGCCGCAGGGCGCGTCGTTGCAGCTGTACGCCCTGCGGCCGCTTCCGGCGGGCCGTGCCGGACCCAGGCGGACCAGGCCGGGCCCGTGACGGGGCACGGCCCCGCGCCGGGACGGGCCCGCACGCCCGTCGACCGGCGGTTCGAGGGGGCTGCCCGGCGACGGGGTGCGTCGGCGGGCGGCCCGGGGGTCAGTCGGCGATCCGGTACTCCTCGAGGAGCCGGCGCCCGACGATCATCTTCTGGATCTCCGCAGTACCTTCACCGATGAGCAGCATCGGGGCCTCGCGGTAGAGGCGCTCGATCTCGTACTCCTTCGAGAAGCCGTAGCCGCCGTGGATGCGGAAGGCGTCCTCGACGACCTCCTTGCAGTACTCGGAGGCGAGGTACTTGGCCATGCCGGCCTCGAGGTCGTTGCGCTCGCCGCCGTCCTTCTTGCGGGCGGCCATGACCATCATCTGGTGGGCGGCCTCGACCTTGGTGGCCATCTCGGCGAGCTTGAACTGGATCGCCTGGTGCTCGGCGATCTTCTTGCCGAAGGTGGAGCGCTGCTGGGCGTAGGCGATGCCGAGCTCGAAGGCGCGGCGGGCGACGCCGCAGCCGCGGGCGGCGACGTTGACGCGGCCGACCTCGACGCCGTCCATCATCTGGTAGAAGCCGCGGCCCGGGACGCCGCCGAGGACGCGGTTCGCCGGGACGCGGACGTCCTGGAGGACCAGCTCGGTGGTGTCGACGCCCTTGTAGCCCATCTTCTCGATCTTGCCGGGCACGGTCAGGCCGGGAACCGAGGGGTTCGGGCCGAAACCGGCCTCCTTCTCGATCAGGAAGGTGGTCATGTTCTTGTACGGGCTGCTGCCGCCCTCGTCGGTCTTGCAGAGGACCGCGACCAGGGTGGAGGTGCCGCCGTTGGTGAGCCACATCTTCTGGCCGTTGAGGACGTAGAACTCGCCGTCCTTGACGCCCTTGGTGGAGATGGCCGAAACGTCGGAGCCGAGGCCCGGCTCGGACATCGAGAAGGCGCCGCGGATCTCGCCGGCCGCCATCCTCGGCAGGAAGTGGTCCTTCTGCTCCTGGGTGCCGTGGGCGTTGATCATGTGCGCCACGATGAAGTGGGTGTTCACGATGCCGGAGACCGACATCCAGCCGCGGGCGATCTCCTCGACCACCAGGGCGTAGGTGAGCAGCGACTCGCCGAGGCCGCCGTACTCCTCGGGGATGGTGAGGCCGAACAGGCCGAGCTGCTTCATCCCCTCGACGATGGCGGTCGGGTACTCGTCCTTGTGCTCCAGCTCGGTCGCGACCGGAATGATCTCCTTGTCGACGAAATCCCGCACGGTGGCGAGGATGTCCCGCTGGATCTCGGTGAGGCCGTCGGTCTGTGCGAGGCGTCCCATCGTGCGGCTCCGAAAGGTCTGAGGGTCTGCGGAAAAGTCGGGGAATCCCCGGGGGGGGGGATTGCGGGGGCCCTGCCGGCGTGGCTGCGGCAGCAGGGCCCCCGGGCCGGGTGGGGCGCGGCCGATGACGGCGGCCTGCCCGTCCGGGGTCTCTCGAGGGGCCCGCGGTGAAAAGCGGGCCCCTATAGAGGGGAGGGGCTCAGGAGAGCGGGGTCGGGCGGCCGGGCTGCTCGCCGCCGCGCTCCTCGGTGTACGTCGCGGTCGGCACCATCACCTTGCGGCGGAAGACGCAGACGACCGTGCCGTCCTGCTTGTACCCCTTGGTCTCGACGTACACGATGCCGCGGTCGTCCTTGGACTTGGACGGCCACTTGTCGAGCACGGTGGTCTCGCCGTAGATCGTGTCGCCGTGGAAGGTCGGCGCGATGTGGCGCAGCGACTCGATCTCCAGGTTGGCGATCGCCTTGCCGGAGACGTCCGGGACGGACATGCCGAGCAGCAGCGAGTAGACGTAGTTGCCCACCACGACGTTCCTGCCGAAGTCGGTCGTCTTCCCGGCGTAGTTGGTGTCCAGGTGGAGCGGGTGGTGGTTCATGGTGAGCAGGCAGAAGAGGTGGTCGTCGTACTCGGTGACCGTCTTGCCGGGCCAGTGCTTGTAGACCGCGCCGACCTCGAACTCCTCGTAGGTGCGTCCGAACTGCATGGCTGCTCAGGCCTCCGGGATCTCGAACTTGGTGGTGCGCTGCAGGCCCGCGGCCCGGCCCTTGCCGGCGACGACCAGCGCCATCTTGCGGCTGGCCTCGTCGATCATCTCGTCGCCGAGCATCGCGGAGCCCTTGGCGCCGCCCGCCTCGGAGGTGCAGTAGTCGTACGCGTCGAGGATCAGCTCGGCGTGGTCGTAGTCCTCCTGCGAGGGCGAGTAGATTTCGTTCGCGGCGGCGACCTGGTCCGGGTGGAGCACCCACTTGCCGTCGAAGCCGAGGGCGGCCGAGCGGCGGGCGACCTCGCGGTAGCCCTCCTGGTTGCGGATCTGGAGGTAGGGGCCGTCGATCGCCTGGAGGTCGTTGGCGCGGGCGGCCATCAGGATGCGCATCAGGATGTAGTGGTAGGCGTCGGCGCCGTAGCCGGGCGGCTGCTCGCCGACCACCAGCGACTTCATGTTGATGGAGGCCATGAAGTCGGCGGGGCCGAAGATGATGGTCTCCAGCCGGGGCGAGGCCTCGGCGATGGCGTCGACGTTGATCAGGCCCTTGGCGTTCTCGATCTGCGCCTCGATGCCGATCCGGCCGACCTCGAAGCCCATGGTCTTCTCGATCTGGGTGAGCAGCAGGTCGAGCGCCTTGACCTGCTCGGCGTCCTGCACCTTCGGCAGCATGATGCAGTCGAGGTTGGGGCCGGCGCCCTCGACCACGGTGATCACGTCGCGGTAGGTCCAGTGGGTGGTCCAGTCGTTGACGCGCACGACGCGGGTCTTGCCGCCCCAGTCGCCGTTGTTGAGGGCGTCGACGATGTTGTGGCGGGCGCTCTCCTTGACCAGCGGGGCGCAGGCGTCCTCCAGGTCGAGGAAGACCTGGTCGGCCGGCAGGCCCTGGGCCTTCTCCAGGAAGCGCGGGTTGCTGCCCGGTACGGCGAGGCAGGAGCGGCGCGGGCGCAGTCGGTTGACAGCAGTCATCAGAATCGAGGGTTCCTTCCCAGTGGTCAGCTGGTCAGCTGGTCAGTTCGTGGCCGCGGTCGGTGCGGACGTCCACGGCTGGAGCTTGTTGGCCAGCCGGATCTCGTCCACGATCCGGCCGATGATGGTGGTGATGCCGAAGTCCTTCGGGGTGAACACGGCGGCGACGCCGGCGGCCTTGAGGGCCTCGCCGTCCGCTGCCGGGATGATGCCACCCACGATCACCGGGACATCCTCCACCCCGGCGCGGCGCAGCCGCTTCAGGACGTCGGGCACCAGCTCGCTGTGCGCGCCGGAGAGGATGGACAGGCCCACGCAGTGGACGTCCTCCGCGACGGCGGCGGAGACGATCTGCTCCGGGGTCAGCCGGATGCCCTGGTAGACCACCTCGAACCCGGCGTCGCGGGCCCGGACGGCGATCTGCTCGGCGCCGTTGGAGTGCCCGTCCAGGCCGGGCTTGCCGACCAGCAGGCGCAGCTTGCCGGTGCCCAGCTCCGCGGCGGTCGCGGCGACCGCGGCGCGGACCTGCTCCAGCTCGCCGCCGGGCTCGGCGGCCACCGCGACGGGGGCGCCGCCGACGCCGGTGGGCGCCCGGTACTCGCCGAAGACCTCGCGCAGGGCGAAGGCCCACTCGCCGGTGGTGACGCCGGCCCGGGCGCAGGCGAGCGTGGCCGGCATCAGGTTGGCCTCGGTGGCGGCGACGGCCTTGAGCTCGGCCAGCGACGACTGGACGGCGGCCTCGTCGCGCTCGGCGCGCCAGGCCTCCAGGGCGGCGAGCACGGACTGTTCGGAGGCCGGGTCGACGACCATGATCGCGGTGTCGAGGTCGGCGGTGAGCGGGCTCGGCTCGGTGGTGTCGAAGCAGTTGACCCCGATGATCTTGTCCTCGCCGGACTCGATCCGGGCCCGGCGGGCGGCGTGCGAGGCGACCAGGTTGGACTTCAGGTAGCCGGACTCGACGGCCGGGATCACCCCGCCCATCTCCAGCACCTTGGCGATCTCCGCCTCGGCGCCGGCCAGCAGCTCCTCGGTCTTGGCCTCGATCACCTGGGAGCCGTTGAAGATGTCGCCGTACTCCAGCAGGTCCGACTCGTACGCCAGCACCTGCTGGATGCGCAGCGACCACTGCTGGTCCCAGGGCCGGGGCAGGCCGAGCGCCTCGTTCCAGGCGGGCAGCTGGACGGCCCGCGCCCGGGCGTCCTTGGAGAGGGTGACGGCCAGCATCTCCAGGACGATCCGCTGGACGTTGTTCTCCGGCTGGGCCTCGGTCAGGCCGAGCGAGTTGACCTGGACGCCGTAGCGGAAGCGGCGCTGCTTGGGGTCGGTGACGCCGTAGCGCTCCAGGGTGACCTTCTCCCACAGTCGGGCGAAGGCGCGCATCTTGCACATCTCCTCGACGAAGCGCACGCCGGCGTTCACGAAGAAGGAGATCCGGGCGACCACCTCGCCCATCCGCTCGGCCGGCACCTGGCCGGAGTCGCGCACGGCGTCGAGCACCGAGATGGCGGTGCACATCGCGTAGGCGATCTCCTGGACGGGCGTCGCCCCGGCCTCCTGCAGGTGGTAGCTGCAGATGTTGATCGGGTTCCACTTGGGGATGCTGCCGACCGTGTAGGCGATCATGTCGGTGATCAGCCGCACCGACGGGCCGGGCGGGAAGACGTGCGTCCCGCGCGACAGGTACTCCTTGACGATGTCGTTCTGGGTGGTGCCGGTGAGCGTGGCGATGTCCGCGCCCTGCTCCTCGGCGACCACCTGGTAGAGCGCCAGCAGCCACATCGCGGTGGCGTTGATCGTCATGGAGGTGTTGGTCCGTTCGAGCGGGATGCCGTCGAACAGGGTGCGCATGTCGCCGACGTGCCCGACCGGGACGCCGACCCGGCCGACCTCGCCGCGGGCGAGGACGTGGTCGGAGTCGTAGCCGGTCTGGGTCGGCAGGTCGAAGGCGACGGACAGGCCGGTCTGGCCCTTCGCCAGGTTCCGCCGGTAGAGCGCGTTGGAGTCGCTCGCGGTGGAGTGGCCGGCGTAGGTGCGCATCAGCCAGGGGCGGTCGCGCTTCCGGGGCTCGGTCATCAGATGTTCCTGAAACGGTTGATGGCGTCGAGGTGCTTGGCGCGGAACTCCGCGTCGTGCACGCCCAGGCCCTCCTCGGGGGCCAGGCAGAGCACGCCGACCTTGCCCTGGTGCCTGTTGTGGTGCACGTCCAGGGCGGCCTGGCCGGTCTCCTCCAGGGAGTAGACCTTGGAGAGGGTCGGGTGGATCTTCCCCTTGGCGATCAGGCGGTTGGCCTCGAAGGCCTCGCGGTAGTTGGCGAAGTGCGAGCCGACGATCCGCTTGAGCGACATCCACAGGTACCGGTTGTCGTACTGGTGCATGTAGCCGGAGGTGGAGGCGCAGGTGACGATGGTGCCGCCCTTGCGGGTGACGTACACCGAGGCGCCGAAGGTCTCCCGGCCCGGGTGCTCGAAGACGATGTCCACGTCCTCGCCGCCGGTGAACTCGCGGATCTTCGCGCCCAGGCGCTTCCACTCGCGCGGGTCCTGGTTGTTCTCGTCCTTCCAGAACCGGTAGCCCTCGGCGGAGCGGTCGATGATCGCCTCGGCGCCCATGGCGCGGCAGATCTCGGCCTTCTGGTCGCTGGAGACCACGCAGATCGGGGTGGCACCGCCGGCCAGCGCGTACTGGGTGGCGTACGAGCCGAGGCCGCCGCTGGCGCCCCAGATCAGCACGTTGTCGCCCTGCTTCATGCCGGCGCCGTTGCGCGAGACCAGCTGGCGGTACGCGGTGGAGTTGACCAGGCCGGGGGAGGCGGCCTCCTCCCAGGTGAGGTGCCGGGGCTTGGGCAGCAGCTGGTTGGTCTTCACCAGGGCCAGCTGCGCCAGGCCGCCGAAGTTGGTCTCGAAGCCCCAGATGCGCTGCTCCGGGTCCATCATCGTGTCGTTGTGGCCGTCCGCGGACTCCAGCTCGACCGAGAGGCAGTGCGCGACGACCTCGTCGCCGGGCTTCCAGGCGTTGACCCCGGCGCCGGTGCGCAGCACCACGCCGGCCAGGTCGGAGCCGACCACGTGGTACGGCAGGTCGTGGCGCTTGGTCAGCGGCGACAGCCGGCCGTACCGCTCCAGGAAGCCGAAGGTGGAGACCGGCTCGAAGATCGAGCTCCAGACGGTGTTGTAGTTCACCGCGCTGGCCATGACGGCGACCAGGGCCTCGCCCGGGCCCAGCTCGGGCAGGGCGACCTCGTCGAGGTGAAGGGACTTGCGGGGGTCCTTGTCGCGGCTGGCGAGGCCCGCGAACATCTGCTCGTCGTCCTTGTGGAGCGTCACCGCCCGGTAGGACTCGGGGAGCTTGATCGCCGCGAAGTCCGCCGACGTGCTGTCGGTGCTGAGGATCGCGTCGAGGATTTCCTGCATGGCTGCCTCCGAAGGCGTACCTGTGCGAGGGTCACAGGGCGTCTGGGGGAGCCGGGAGCGGACACCGGCTTCGCTGAGGTGGGTGGTGGGCGGGTCAGACGGGGCACCCGGGGTGGACCGGGCCGTTCTGGCTCTCTGCTCCCGGGGTGTGGGAACGCCGGACGACGGCGCGCCGAGGTGGGGAGCCGCGGCGCCGCGACTGGTGAGTAACAAGGTAGTGGCACCCTGTGCCACTCGTAAAGACACCGGGTGCCAGGAATTCCAGCCGGTTCAGAGGCCGCGTGACGCGCGTTGCGCGGGCATGCGAAAGGCCCGCGCCGACATCCCGGCGCGGGCCCTCGATACCGCTCTGACCTGCGTGAATACTGGGTCTACGACTCCCGGGCGCCACTCAGCGCGGCCCGGATGCTGTCCACCACGACGTCCAGCGGAGCGTCCGTCCGGGCGACTGTGATGAGCACCTCACCTCCGGGGCTGGCACTCAGTGCGCTCTCGACCCCGGTGTCCCCCGGCGTCCCGTTGGCACCCGGTGCCACCACCGATCCCCGCCTCCTGGCACCCGGGGCACTGGAGGCCCAGAAGGTCCGCCGGATCACCTCGAAGGAGTGGTCCAGCTGCGCCTCCACGTCGCCCCGGCCGCCGGCCCGCAGCCAGCGCCGCAGCACGTGGTTGTGCGCCGCGACCACCGCCGCCGCCGAGACCTCGGCCAGCATCGAGTCGTCCTCGCCGCCGCGCTGCCAGCCGGACGGGATGGACTCGCCGGTGTCGAAACGGCCCAGCAGGTAACGGGTGAACAGCCGCTCGTAGCGGGCCACCACAGCGATCTCCCGCTCGCGCAGCGCCGGGACCTGACGGATCAGCTGGTACCGCGCCACCGACACCCCCGGGGTGGAGGCGTACATCCGCAGCACCTCCTTGATGCCGCGGCAGACCACGTCCAGCGGGTGCTCCTCCGGCTCCGCGCTGGCCAGCAGGTCGGCCACCCGCACCAGGGTGTCGTCGTGGTCCGGGAAGATCGCCTCCTCCTTGGACCGGAAGTACCGGAAGAAGGTGCGCCGGGCCACCCCGGCGGCGGCCGCGATCTGGTCGACCGTGGTCTCCTCGTAGCCCTGCGAGGCGAACAGCTCCATCGCGGCCGTGGCCAGGTCCTGGCGCATCTGCTGGCGCTGCGCCGCCGCCCGGCGGCTGCCCGGCCCGCCCTCCGGCCCGGTGCCCCCGGTCGAGGGGCTGGTCCGGTCGGCGCCGCCGTGCGGCCCGGCGGGGTGCTGCGGGGAGGTTGACTGAACCCGATCCATGTCCGGAACGCTACACGGCCCGGACGGCGCGCCCGCGGCCCTTCCCCGCCGCACCGGCACCACCGGTCCGGTCACGGCCGGACGGGGCCAGCGGGAGGTCGCCGTCCCGGGGCTCCAGGCGGGGCGCAGGGGAGCCGCGGAGCCCGGTGGCGGCGCGGCGTGCGGTCCGGCCGGGGGCGGCTCGTACGGCAGCTCGTACGGGCCGCCCCCGGCCTGCGGGGTGGTCACCGGCGCGCGTGGTCGCGGAAGCCGCGGCCGGTCTTGCGGCCCAGGCAGCCCGCCGCGACCAGGTGCTCCAGCAGCGGCGCGGCCGCCAGACCGGGCTCGCGGAACTCCTGGTGCAGCACCCGCTCGATCGTCAGCGAGACGTCCAGGCCGACCACGTCCAGCAGCTCGAACGGGCCCATCGGGTAGCCGCAGCCGAGCTTCATCGCGGTGTCGATGTCGTCCACCGTCGCGTAGTGCTCCTGGAGCATCCGCACCGCGTCGTTCAGGTAGGGGAAGAGCAGCGCGTTGACGATGAAGCCGGCCCGGTCGCCGCACTCCACCGGGTGCTTGCGGACCTTGGCGGTCAGCTCCAGCACCGTCGCGGTGACGTCCGGCGCGGTCAGCACCGTGGAGACCACCTCGACCAGCTTCATCGCCGGGGCCGGGTTGAAGAAGTGCATGCCGATCACGTCCTGCGGCCGCGAGGTGGCGGTCGCGCAGCTGATCACCGGCAGCGAGGAGGTGGTGGTGGCGAGCACCGCGCCCGGTCGGACGATCTTGTCCAGGGTGGCGAACAGCTCGCGCTTGACCGCCAGGTCCTCGGCGACCGCCTCGACCACCAGGTCGACCTCGGCCAGCTCGGTGTACTGGCCGACCGGGGTGACCAGCGCCAGCGCGGCGTCCCGCGCCTGCGCGGACAGCCGGCCCTTGGCCACCGAGCGCTCCAGCGACCTCGCCAGCTGCGCCTTGGCCGCCTCGGCCTTCTCCTGGCTGCGGGCGGCCAGCAGCACCGGGTGCCCGGCCTTGGCGAACACCTCGGCGATGCCGGTGGCCATCGTCCCGGAGCCGCAGACGCCGACGGTGCGCACCTCCCGGCCCGGCACCTTCGGCAGGGCCGGCCCGGTCGCCGCGTCCACGGCGCGGGACGAGCCCGGCGCCTCGTAGGTGTAGAAGCCGCGGCCGGTCTTGCGGCCCAGCAGCCCGGCCGCGACCAGCTGGCCGAGGATCGGGGCCGGTGCGTGCAGGCGGTCCCGGGACTGCTCGTACATCGCCTCCAGCACGGTGCGCGCGGTGTCGACGCCGATCAGGTCGAGCAGCGCCAGCGGGCCCATCGGCAGGCCGCAGCCGAGCCGCATCGCGGCGTCGATGTCCTCCCGCGAGGCGTACTTGGACTCGAACATCGCGGCGGCCTGGTTCAGGTAGGCGAACAGCAGGCCGTTCACCACGAAGCCGGCCCGGTCGCCGGCCGCCACCGGCTCCTTGCCGAGGTCGCGGGCGAAGGCGGCGGCGTCCTCGGCGGTCCGTGGGGAGGTCAGCACCGTGCGGACCACCTCGACCAGCTTCATGCCGTGCACCGGGTTGAAGAAGTGCAGGCCGAGCACCCGCTCCGGACGGGCGGTCGCGGCGGCGATCCGGGTCACCGACAGCGCGGTGGTGCCGGTGGCCAGGACGGTGCCCTCCGGGCAGATCCGGTCCAGCTCGGCGAAGACCTCCCGCTTCAGCTCCAGCTGCTCGGGGACCTCCTCGATCACCAGGTCCGCCCCGGCGGCGGCCGCGAGCTCGTGGCCGACCGAGATCCGGGCCAGCAGCCCGGTGCGCTCCTCGGCGGTGAGCCGCTCCCGGCCGACCGCGTGCGCGGTGGCCTCCTCGATCCGGGCCAGCGCCCGGGCGGCCGAGTCCTCGGTGGCCTCGATGCCGATCACCCGGCGGCCGCTCTTGGCGACGGCCACCGCGACGCCGGCACCCATCGTGCCGAGGCCGACGACGGCGACAGTGGGGAAGGGACGCTCCATCTGTCCTGTACTCCTAGTCATGAAGGGCCCGCGCGTGCTCCGGCGGGCACGCCGCCGCGCCCGTACGCCGGGGGCGGCCGCCGCCGGAGGAGGGTCCACGCGCGAGGGCTGGGGAGATGACGGGGTGTCGGCACGCCGGGGCGGGGGCCGGTCCGCTCCGGCCCGATCGCGGGTGTGCCGTGGTGCTCAGGCGCTCGAAGGTGAAGGAGACGGCCCTGATACGAGGGAGGAACCCGGCCCGCCGCGGTCCGCGGCACCGGCCGGTGAAGGTGAAGGCGCACCGCGCGGGCGCCGGAGAAGCGGCGACCGCGGCCTGCCGCCGGTGCGGCTCCCGAAGCCCGGCGGTGGTGCGTGCCCGGCCACTGTAGCGAAGCTACTCGCGAGTAGGAAGAGGGCGGGGACGGAAAACCGTTCGGGGCCGCGGGCGTTCGCCGCCCCGGTGCCCGCCGACCTGCCCGCCGACGTGCCCGCCCCGAACGGGTGAACGGGTGAACGGGGGCGCCCGCAGGACCACCCGATAGGGGAGTTACCCGACCCCGACCGGCGGGGCAGCATGACGGCATGACCACCGGAACCGCCGCCGCCGGCCCCACCGCGCCCGGGCCCGCCGAGCCGCCCGTCACCGCCGAACGGCTCGCCGCCGCCGCGGTGGCGGCCGTCGCGCTGCCACCGCGCGAGGAGCGGGCCGCCCGGGCGGCGCAGGCCGTCGACCGGCTGCGCACCGAGGCCGTCGAGGCGGTGGCCGTCACCTGGGTGGACAACGCGGGCATCACCCGGGTCAAGGCCGTGCCGCTCGGCGGCCTGCTGCACGCCGCGCAGTGGGGCGTCGGCACCGCGCCCTGCTTCGACGTCTTCCTCGCCGACGACGCGATCACCACCAGCCCGATCATCGGCGGCCCCACCGGGGACCTCAGGCTCTACCCGGACCTCGACCGGATCGTCCCGCTGGCCGCCCAGCCCGGCTGGGCCTGGGCCCCGGGGGACAGGTACACCCAGGCCGGCGCCCCGCACCCCGGCTGCCAGCGGCTGTTCGCCCGCCGGGCTCGGGCCGTGGCGGCCGCGCGCGGCCTGAGCCTCAAGGCGGGCATCGAGGTCGAGTGGACGGTCGCCCTGGCCGGCGCCCCGGGGGAGGAGCCGCAGTACCCGACGCACGGCCCGGCGTACGGGATGCACCGGGTCACCGACCTCTCCGACTACCTGCGGGACGTCCTGCGCGCCCTCGGCCGGCAGGGCCTGAGCGTCCTCCAGATCCACCCCGAGTACTCCCCGGGCCAGTTCGAGGTCTCGGTCGCCCCCGAGGACCCGGTCGCCGCCGCCGACACCTCCGTCCTGGTCCGGCACACCGTCCGGGCCGTCTCCGCCCGGCACGGCCTGCGGGTCTCCTTCGCCCCGGTGGTGGAGACCGGCGGCGTCGGCAACGGCGGGCACCTGCACGTCAGCCTCTGGCGGGACGGGCGCAACCTCGGCCACGGCGGCCCCGGCCCGCACGGCCTGACGGCCGAGGCCGAGGGCTTCCTCGCCGGGGTGCTCGACGCGCTGCCCGAACTGCTGGTGCTGGGCTGCTCCAGCCCGGCCGGGTACCTGCGGCTGGTGCCCTCGCACTGGGCGGGCGCCTACCAGTGCTGGGGCCTGGAGAACCGGGAGGCCGCGCTGCGCCTGGTGACGGGCTCCACCGGGGAGCGGTCCGCCGCCGCCAACGCCGAGGTCAAGTGCTTCGACGCGAGCGCCAACCCGTACCTGGCGGTCGGCGGGGTGATCGCGGCCGGCCTCGCCGGGCTGGAGCAACGCCGCGCGCTGCCAACGGAGTTCACCGGCGATCCGGCGGCCGCCGAGCCCGGCACGGTGCCCCGGCTGCCGGCCTCCCCGGCCGAGGCGATCGCCGCGTACGAGCGCTCGGCGGTGCTGCGCGAGGCCCTCGGCGAGCCGCTCTACCAGGCGGTGCTGGCGGTGCGCCGGGCGGAGCGGGAGCAGTACGCGGCCGTCCCGCCCGAGGAGTTGGTCGCGGCCACCCGCTGGCGGTACTGAGCGGTGGCCCGGCCGGAGGGGCCCGCGCTGGTCGACCACCACTGCCACAGCGTGGTGGCGGCCGAGCTCGCCGACGACGCCCTGGTCGGGCTGCTCACCGAGTCCGACCGCCCGCCCGCGCCCGGCTGTTCGCCCTTCGACAGCGCGCTGGGCCTCGCGGTGCGGCGCTGGTGCCCGCCCGTGCTCGGCCTGCCGGCGCACGCCCCGGCCGCCGACTACCTGGCCCGGCGGCGGGAGTTGGGCGCGGCCGGGGCCACCGGGCGGCTGCTGGCGGCCGCCGGGCTGGACACCTGCCTGGTGGACACCGGGCTGACCACCGCCGCGGGCCACGAGCTGCTGTCGCTGGCCGAACTCGCCGGGGCCACCGGGGCGTCGGTGCGCGAGGTGGTCCGGCTGGAGTCGGTCGCCGCGGCGGTGACGGCCGGCGCCGGGGACTGGCCGGGGGCCGTCGCGCAGGCGCTCGGGTCGGCCGCCGCCGGGGCCGTCGCGGTCAAGTCGGTGCTCGCCTACCGGCACGGGCTGGCGGCCCCCGCCGAACGCCCCGCCACCGCGGCCGTGGTGGCCGCGGCCGGCGCCCACCTGCGCGCCGGGCGGGGCCGGCTGACGGATCCGGTGCTGCTGCACCACCTGCTCTGGACGGCCGTGGACGTCTGCGCCGAGCTCGGCCTGCCGCTCCAACTCCACACCGGCTTCGGCGATCCGGACCTCACCCTGCACCGGGCCGACCCGTCGCTGCTGACGGACTTCGTGCGGGCCGCCGAGCCCAGTGGCGTCCCGCTGGTGCTGCTGCACGGCTACCCGTACCACCGGCAGGCCGCCTGGCTGGCCCAGGCCTTCCCGACGGTGTACACCGACCTCGGGCTGACGGCCTCCTACACCGGGCCGCGGGTGGCCGCGGTGCTGGGCGAGATGCTGGAGCTGGCCCCGTTCGGAAAATTGCTGTTCTCCACCGACGCCTACGGGCTGCCCGAACTCTTTCTGGTGGGGACCTGTCAGTTCCGGTACGGACTGGGCGCGGTGCTGGCGGACTGGCGGGCCGACGGCGCCTGTTCCGCGGCCGACGCCGAGCGGGTGGCGGGCCTGGTCGCGGGCGGCAACGCGCGTCGGTTGTACGCGTTGTAGCGGCGCGATCCGCGCTGGTGGCCGAGGTTCCGAGGGGTGCGGCCGCACGTCGGCGAACCATCACTTTTTAACACTCTTGACCTCTGTTTCCCTGTTGACCCCCGAACGGTCGCATCCCGGTTTCTGGTTCAGATGTGACGATTAGATGACTACCTCTTGCGCTTATAAGCAAATATTCATTAGCGTCCCGGTCATTCCCAAGCGCACCTGCCACCGCAGCTGCCGCCTTGACGACTCGGGAGGCCAACCCTCATGCGTGTTCCTCGGATCAGCGGTACCCGGTACGCGGCAGTGGGCGTCGTGCTCGCCACTGCCGGCGCCCTCGCGCTGCCGGCCGGCACCGCCGTCGCGGCCCCCGCGGCCGACCCGACGACCGGTCCGGTGATGAGCTACGTCGTCAACACCAAGGCCAACCACGGTCAGGTGCAGAAGGTCGAGAAGGCCATCACCGGCCTCGGCGGCACGGTGGTCCAGTCGTACGAGCAGGTCGGCGTCGTGGTCGCCCGCTCGAACGACACCAAGTTCGCCGAGAAGCTGCGCCTGGCCAAGGGCGTCGACTCGGTCGGTGCCAGCCGCACCAAGGGCATCCAGGCCTCCGACCAGGGCAAGGCCGACGTCGCCGCCGAGCCGGCCGCCGCGGCCGCCCCGGGCCAGGAGCCCTACGACGCCTACCAGTGGGACATGCGTCAGATCGGTGCCGACAAGGCCCACAAGATCTCGCTCGGCAGCCGCAACGTCACCGTCGGCGTCCTGGACTCCGGCATCGACGCCACCCACGAGGACCTGGCCGCCAACGTGGACGCCTCGCAGTCGGTCTCCTGCATCGACGGCAAGACGAACACCGACTGGAAGGCCTGGCAGCCGACCACCAGCGACCACGGCACCCACGTGGCCGGCACCATCGGCGCCGCCAAGAACGGCAAGGGCATCGTCGGTGTCGCGCCGAACGTCAAGCTGGCCGCCGTCAAGGTCGTCGACGACGGCGGGTTCATCTACCCGGAGAACGCGGTCTGCGGCTTCGTCTGGGCCGGCGAGCACGGCTTCAAGGTGACCAACAACAGCTACTTCGTCGACCCGTGGATGTTCAACTGCAAGACGGACAAGGACCAGGCCGCCATCTCGGACGCCGTCCGCAAGGCCGTCGCCTTCTCGCAGCGCAAGGGCGTCCTCAACGTCGCCGCCGCCGGTAACGAGAACCTCGACCTGGCGCACAAGACCGTCGACGTGGCCAGCCCGGACGACACCACCCCCGCCTCCCGCCCGGTCACCAACGACTGCCTGTCGCTGCCGACCGAGCTGCCCGGCGTCGTCGCCGTCTCCGCGGTGGGCTCCGAGGGTGTCAAGGCGTACTACTCCAGCTACGGCAAGGGCGTCGTCTCCGTCACCGCGCCCGGTGGCGACCGCCGCTTCCAGCTCCCGGACACCCCCGACAAGGACGGCCGCATCCTGTCCACCATCCCCGGTGGCAAGTACGGCTACATGCAGGGCACCTCGATGGCCACCCCGCACGTCGCCGGCGTGGTCGCGCTGCTCGCCAGCACCTTCCCGTGGGCCAGCCCGGACGAGCTGACCGAGATGCTGACCAGCCACGCCGAGTCCGTCCCGTGCCCGAAGGGCGAGTTCAACCCGGGCGGCGCCGGTGCCTGGAAGGCCACCTGCGAGGGCACCACGAACGACAACGGCTTCTACGGCGCGGGCCTGGTCAACGCCGAGAAGGCGGTCCAGTGGTGGCGCTGACGCGCTGACCGCGGACAGCACTGAACAGTAGAACCGGGGAGCGGGCCCACAGGGTCCGTTCCCCGGTCGCGTTCCCACCCGTCGGCGTTCCGGCCGCGTCGGGCCCGAACCCGGCTAGCCCTCGTCGGCGTACTGCTCCCAGGCCGTCTCCACCGATGGCTTGCCGTGCAGGTCCGGTACGTCCCGCAGCCAGGCCGGCCGCCCGGCCCTGGTCCGGGCCGCCCGCCGCCGCTCCGCCTCGCGCAGCTGCTCGGGCGTGGCGAAGCCCTCCGGCAGCCACTCCTCGGAGAGCACCACCCGGGCGGCGAGGTGGGCGACGTAGGCGTGCCGGACGGCGTCCACCGAGTCGAAGCCGGGCTCGCCGGCCAGCCACTCGTCCGGGACGAGCGCCGCCACCTCCTCCAGCAGCGGCACGGTGACCAGCGGCCCGAGCTCCTCGTCGGCCAGCCGGACGTCCGGGGCCGAGCCGCCGAGCGCGTGGGCGCTGAGGTCGTACCGCTTGCCGACCGAGGCCTCGGCCCCCGCCCAGCGGTGGTGGAAGATCAGCGCGGCGCCGTTGTCGATCAGCCAGAGCCGCCCGTGCCAGACCACCAGGTTGGGGTTGTGCACGGTGCGGTCGACGTTGCCGGTCAGGGCGTCCAGCCAGACCGCCCGGCCGGCCTCGGCCGAGTCCACGGTGATCATCCCCGGCCGGAAGTCCCGCGCGCCGGGCAGCAGGTCCATCCCGAGGTTGACCCCGGCGCTGGCCTTGAGCATGTCCTGGATCTCGGCGTCCGGTTCGTCCGCGGCGACGGCCGGGTCGAAGTCCACCAGCCGCAGCTCCGGCACCCGCAGGCCCAGCCGCCGGGCCAGCTCACCGACGATGACCTCGGCGATCAGCGCCTTGCGGCCCTGCGCGGCCCCGGTGAACTTGACCACGTACGTGCCTAGGTCGTCGGTCTCCACCACGCCCGGAACGGAGCCGCCGGCCCGCAGCGGGTCGACGTAGCGCACAGCAGTCACCAGATCGAGCACACCGGCCACCCTATCCCGCCGCGTCGCGGGCGGGACCCTGTGATTGGCTTGCCGGACAGAGCGGTTCCCACCACATGAGGAGAGCAAGGTCATGGGACAGGTGCAGGCCACCACCGAGCGGGTCTACGACGCCGCGCCCGAGCGGGTGTACGAGGCGCTGGCCGACTACCAGGTGACCCGCCCGAAGCTGCTGCCCGCGCAGTACAGCGAGTACGAGGTGCGGGTCGGCGGCACCGGTGCCGGCACCCAGGTGCACTGGAAGCTCCAGGCCACCGAGAAGCGGGTGCGCGACTGCCTCTTCACCGTCTCCGCGCCCGAGCCCGACCAGCTGGTCGAGAAGGACGCCAACTCCAGCATGGTGATCGCCTGGACCGTCTCGGCCGTCGGCGAGGGCCGCGCCAAGGTCACCGTGACCGCCACCTGGCAGGGCGCCAGCGGCATCGGCGGCTTCTTCGAGCGCACCTTCGCCCCGAAGGGCCTGAACCGGATCCACGACCAGGTGCTGGCCAACCTGGCCACCGAGGTCCGCTGAGGCCCACCGAGGTTCACGTGGGGCCGCCGGGGCCACCGCGGTCCGCCGGCCCCGCGGATTCGCCAACCGCGCGATTCGCGCGCGTAGATCCATCGAACCGCTCGAATCGCCCGGGGATTCGAGCGGTTCGGTCTCCCGTACGAGCCGAAAGCCGTACGGGTGGCCGAACCGCCACCTGCGGGTGACGGGGGCCGCCCGGCACCGGTGGGCCACCCTAGGCTCGCCGCCGTGCATATGACGATCCTTCACATTTCCCAACCGGTGGACGGCGGGGTCGCCCGCGTCGTCGCCGATCTGGTCCGGGGCCAGCGGGAGGCCGGCCACCGGGTGCTGGTCGCCTGCCCGCGCGGTGGGCGGCTGGCCGCGGAGGCCGCCGCGGTGGGCGCGCTGGTCCAGGACTGGCCGGCCCGGCGCCCGCCCGGCCCGGGCACCCCCGCCGAGGCCTGGCGGCTGCGCCGGATCGTCCGGGCGGCCGCCCCCGACGTGGTCCACCTGCACAGCGCCAAGGCCGGGTTGGCCGGGCGGCTCGCGGTGCACGGCACGGTGCCGACCGTCTTCCAGCCGCACGCCTGGTCCTTCGCCGCCGTCGACGGCGCGCTGGCCGCCGCCACGCTGCGCTGGGAGCGCTTCGCCACCCGCTGGTCGCACCGGCTGCTGTGCGTCAGCGTCCAGGAGCGGGCCGACGGCGTGGCGGCCGGGCTGCACGCCGACTGGGCGGTGGTGCCCAACGGCGTGGACGTGCGCCACTACGCGCCCGCCGACCGCCGCGCCGCCCGGATCGCGCTCGGTCTGGACCTGGAGGCCCCGCTCGCGGTGTGCGTCGGGCGGCTGTGCCGGCAGAAGGGCCAGGACGTGCTGCTGGCCGCCTGGCCGGAGGTGCTGCGCCGGGTGCCGAGGGCCCGGCTGGCCCTGGTCGGCGGCGGGCCGGAGGAGCAGCGGGTCGCGGAGCTGGTCCGGCAGACCGCCGAGCCCGCCCGGATCCGGCTGGTCGGGGACGTGCCGGACCCGCGCCCGTGGCTGGCGGCGGCCGACCTGGTGGTGCTGCCCTCACGCTGGGAGGGGATGGCGCTGGCCCCGCTGGAGGCGATGGCGGCCGCCCGTCCGGTGCTGCTGACCGACGTGCCCGGTGCCCGGGAGTGCCTGCCGCCGTCCGAGCTGGCGCACGCGGTGGTTCCGCCCGAGGACGCGCGGGCCCTCGCCACCCGTATGGGGGACGCGCTGTCAGATCCGATCGAATGCGAGCGGCGCGGTGCCCGGTTGCGCGAGCACGTGGTGGGCCGGCACGACGTGCGCACCGTGGTCGAACAGGTTGACGTCCTCTACCGCCACCTGCTGGGCGCGGGACCGGCGGCGGGGCGGCGCCGGGCCCGTGTCCCAGAGCGGATCTGATCGTTTCACATGCCGTGAATGCCCGCCGTTTCCGGCGTTGTCGTATTCGCACCCTCGGCCGGATAGGGAGGCGAGGCGTCAAATCCGAAATACCTATTAATGGGCGGCTGGAATGAATCGGCAAGTCAACTTCCGGCCTGTACCGCCCGGTTCTGTATTGTCGGATTTTGCCTGCTTCGTTCGGATTTCATGTCGGGAATTCACGGCTGGGCCCCTCGCGACCGACTTCTTCGTGACCAGTTCCTTTGCGATCGGCCCCGCCGCCGGACATCCGGAAGCCGCGAGCGGCAGCAGGTGCTGTCAGGACCGCGCCCACCGGGCCGGGACGGCCGCCCCGCGCCAACCGGTGCCGGGGCACCGTCACCCCGGGCACACAGCAGGGGAGATCGTGCGCTGATGACCATTGACCACGAGAGTGTGCCGCGATCGAGCGGACCCCTGTCCGGCCCCCGCCGGCCCGGCACCGGGCTGCTCGACCGGCCGGCGGGGGCGGCGCACCTCCGGACGGTCCCGCCGCAGCACCGGTCCCGTGGGACGGTCCGCTCCCGGCTGGCCCTGTCACTCGCCCTGGTCCAGGCCGACGTCATCGCGCTGTGCTCCGCCGGCGGCATCGCCAACCGCGCCTTCGACCCGGCCGCCCCGCTCGACCCGCTGCTCGGCGTCCCCGCCGTCCTGCCACTGCTGCTCCTGCTCAACCTGGCCGGCGGCCTCTACCGCCCCCGGCTCACCCTGTCCGTCCTGGACGAACTGCCCGCGCTGTCCGCCCGGGCCGTGGTCGCCACCGCCTTCGCCGTCACCCTGTCCGGCGGCCTCGGCGGCCACTGGCCCGACTGCGGCCCGGCCAGCCCGGCCCGGCTCACCGTCCTGCTCGGCGCCCAGCTGCTGATCGTGGCCGTCGGCCGCGCCGTCCTCTACCACCTGGTCCGGCGGATCCGCCGCAGCCGCCCCAGCCCCGTCCTGGTGCTCGGCGCCGGCCGGCTCGGCCGCCGGGTCGCCGCCGCCCTCCGCGCGCACGGCGAGTACGGGATGCGCCCGGTCGGCTTCCTCGACGCGGACCCGCCGCTGCTGCCCGGCGACACCGACCTGCCCGTGCTCGGCGGCCGCGAGGCACTGGAGCGCGAGGTGCGCCGGCACGGCGTCCAGCACGTGATCGCCACCGCCGGCGCCGCCGACGAGGCCGAGACCGCCGCCACCCTGCGCGACGCCGCCCGGCTCGGCTGCCAGGTCTGGCTGGTGCCCGCGCTGCGCGAGTACGGCTCGCTGCCCGCCGCCCCGATCACCGGCGGCGACCACCTGTGGGGCTTCCCCTGCCTGCGGCTCGGCAGCCCCGCGATGCGCCGCCCCGGCTGGGCCGCCAAGCGCGCCCTGGACGTCACCGCCGCCGCGGTCGGCCTGCTGCTGCTCGCCCCCGTCCTGGTGCTCTGCGCCCTCGCCGTCCGCTTCGACACCGGCCCCGGCGTGCTCTTCCGCCAGCAGCGCACCGGCCTGGACGGCCGGGTCTTCACCGTCCTCAAGTTCCGCACCCTGCGCCCGAGCAACGAGCACGAGTCCGCCACCCGCTGGAACATCTCCCAGGACCACCGGATGGGCGCCGTCGGCCGGCTGCTGCGCAAGAGCTCGCTGGACGAGCTGCCCCAGCTGTGGAACGTCCTGCGCGGCGACATGAGCCTGGTCGGCCCCCGCCCCGAACGGCCGTACTTCGTCATGCGGTTCGGCCAGGCCTACCCCGAGTACGCGGACCGCCACCGCGTCCCGGTCGGCCTCACCGGCCTGGCCCAGGTCAACGGCCTGCGCGGGGACACCTCCATCGAGGACCGGGCCCGCTTCGACAACCGCTACATCGAGAGCTGGAGCCTCTGGCAGGACGTCAAGATCCTGTGCCGCACCGCGGCCCTGATGCTCCACCCGGACGGGAGCTGACCCCTTCGTGGCCCTGACCCTCCCCGCCTTCCCCCGCCCGGCCTTACGGGCGGCCCTACCCGCGCTCACCGAGCGCACCAGCCCGCTGGCCGCCGCCACCGTCCTGCTGGTCTGCGTGCCCACCGGGGAGAAGGACGTCGCCGCCGCCGTCCATGTCACCGCCGCCGACCTCGCCTCGCTGGCCCTGGTGGCCCTCACCGCGCTCAACCTGCTGCGCGGGCGGCTGCCCGCGGTCAGCCGCACCACCTGCGCGCTGTTCGGCGGGATCGTGGTCGCCGCCGCCGTCGCCACCCTCGGCTCGACCGACCCGGCCGCCAGCGTCACCGGCTTCGTCCGGCTCGCCCAGGTGTTCGTCCTGGTCCCCGCCGCCGTCCTCTGCGCCCTGCGCGACCGCACCGACCAGCGCCTGGTGCTCGGCTCCTTCGTCCTCGCCGCGCTGATCCAGGGCGTGGTCGGCGCGAAGCAGTACCTCACCCACACCGGCGCCTCCTACACCGGCCAGCCGATCCGGGCCGTCGGCACCTTCGGCGCGCTCGACATCATGGCGATGTCCAGCGTGGTCAGCTTCGGCCTGCTCGCCGCCCTCGCCCTGGCCCTCGGCGAGCGGGGATCCGGGGGAAACGCCCGGCTGCGCCGCGCGATGTTCGCCGCCGCCGCCTTCCTCGCCTTCCCGCTGGCCGTCTCCTTCAGCCGCGGCAGCTGGATCGCCACCGGCCTCGCCGCCACCGTCCTGCTGCTGCGCGTCGACGCCCGGCTGCTGGTGCGCGGCGCCGTCCTCGGCCTGGCCGCCGCGGTCGTCCTGGTCGGCGGCCTCGGCCTCGGCGGCTCCGGCGTCACCAAGCGGCTCAGCTCGATCGGCTCCGTCTCCGCCGCCCCCGACCAGTCCGTCTCCGACCGGTACGACCTGTGGTCCACCGCCGGACGGATCTGGCAGGACCACCCCGTGCACGGCGCCGGCCCCAAGGCCTTCCAGCAGCTGCGCGACAGCCACGCCCCGCTGCGGCTGTCCTCCGGCAGCGACGCCGCCGACGCCACCATCGGCTTCCAGCGCGAACCCCTGCTCTCCCCGCACAACATGTACTTCCTGGTGCTCAGCGAGCAGGGCCTGATCGGCATCACCACCTACGCCGCGCTCTTCCTCGCCCTGCTGATCGGCTGCCTGCGCCACCGCCGCGGCCCCGGCCTCGCCGCCCTCGCCCTGCTCACCTGGGTCCTGGTCGACTTCCTGTACTCCGACATCGGCGGCACCACCACCGTGCTGACCTCCGTCGTCCTCGGGCTCGCCGCCCGCGCGGCCGCACAGCACCCCGGGCACCCCGCCGCCGGTCCGGCGACCACCGGAGCGGCCCGGTGACCACCGACCGGCCCGCCGCCGTCGCCTCCCCCCTCCCCGCCCCCCGCGGCGCCCCCGGCGGGGACCCGTCCGCCGGGCCCCACCCGGCCCCCCGGCGCGGCTTCCTCGCCAAGGCCTTCGGCATCACCGCCGTGCTCAGCGCCGCCGGCTCCGGCCTCGGCCTGCTGCGCGACCTCCTGCTGGCCCGCTACTTCGGCGCCAACCAGGGCACCGACGCCTTCCTGGTCGCCTGGACCGTCCCGGAGACCGCCGCGCCGCTGCTGATCGAGGACGCCATGTCCTTCCTCATGGTGCCCGCGTTCGCCCTCGCCCTGGTGCTGCGCGAGGAGGACCCGGACGCCCCCGACCCGGTCCGCCAACTGGTCCGTGCCACCCTGCCCTGGCTGCTGCTCGCGCTCAGCGGCCTCGCCCTGGCCGTCGCCCTGGGCGCCCCGGAACTGGTCGACCTGCTCGCCCCCGGCCTCACCGACCCCGGCCTGGCCGTCACCTGCACCCGGATCACCGCGGTCACCGTGCTGCCCTTCGGGGTGGCCGGCTACCTGGCCGCCGCGCTGCGCGCCCACCACCGCTTCACCGCCCCGGCCGGCATCTACGTCGCCTACAACCTCGGCATCCTCGCCGTCCTGCTCTGCCTCCACTCCTACCTCGGCGTGCGGTCCGCCGCCCTCGGCGTCGCGGGCGGCAGCCTGCTGATGGCCGGTCTGCTGGT
Organism: Kitasatospora sp. NPDC001261; assembly: GCF_042896795.1. Lineage (NCBI taxonomy): Bacteria > Bacillati > Actinomycetota > Actinomycetes > Kitasatosporales > Streptomycetaceae > Kitasatospora > Kitasatospora sp. NPDC001261. Next base: position 48,843 of record NZ_JBIAXP010000015.1, on the reverse strand, counting down.
CGGCCCGTTCCTGCGCCGGCTGCGCCAGGGCCCGCCCGGCACCGGCCGGGGCCGCCGCTCGCGCCGGGCCCTGGTGCTGATGCCGCTCGCCCTGCTGCCGGTGGCCGCCTTCACGCTCACCCGGCAGTCCCAGGTCTTCGTCGAGCGCTACCTCGGCTCGGCCCTGCCGCCCGGCACCATCTCGCACCTCAACTACGCCGCCAAGGTCTCCCAGCTCGCCATGACGGCGGGCCTGCTGATCTGCACCGTCACCTTCCCGCTGGTCGCCCGGGCGCTGGCCGCCGGGGACCTCACCGCCGCCCGCGACCGGGTGGAGAAGGACCTCGGCCAGGCGGCGGCCGTCGTCCTGTTCGGCACCGCCTTCCTGATGGCCTGCGCCCCCTCGGTGGTCTCGCTGCTGTTCGAGCGCGGCGCCTTCGGCCCGCACGACACCGCCGCCACCGCCGACGTCATCCGGGTGTACAGCTTCGGCCTGCCCGCCCAGGCGCTGATCGGCGTGATGGTCCGCCCGTACTTCTCGCTGCGCCCGGTGGTCCGCCGGGCCGACGACCCGGGCGCCGAGGACGGCCGCCGGCTGCTGGACTGGTACCCGGCCGCCGCGATGGTGCTCGGCCTCGGCGTCACCGTCGCCACCGGCCTGCTCGCCACGCCCCGTTTCGGCGCCCTGGGACTGGCCGCCGGCAACGCGGCCGGGATCACCGCCGCCGCCGCACTGCTGCTGCACGGCCTGGTGCTGCGCGGCATCCCGCTGCGGCTGCACCGGGTGCTCGGCGGCCACGGCCGGCTGGTGGCCGCCGCCGCCGGGGCCACCGTGCTCGGCACCGCCGCCGCCGGGCTGGCCGCCGACCCCCTGCTGTCGACCCTCCTCGGGGGCCTCACCGTGGCGCTGGCCTTCGCGGCCCTCGGCACCGGGCTCGGCGCCCGCGAGGTGCGCGGCCCGGTCCTCGCCCTCGCCCGGGCCCTGGGGCCCGTCCGGAACCCGCCAACCGCGGCCGAAGAAGGGAAGCGTCCCGATGGACAATGAACGGGGAACCGTCCGTTCGGCCCGGGCGGGCCTCCAGAGCGCACCGCCGGACCGGGCACGACCGCCCAGGAGCCGCCACCCGCTCGGCGCACCGCCGGTCCCCGGCTCCGCCTCGCCGTGGATCCTGATGTACCACTCGGTGGCGGTCGAGCAGGAGGACCCCTACCGGCTCACCGTCAGCCCCGAGCGGTTCGCCGAACAGATCGGCTGGCTGTACCGGAGCGGCCGGCGCGGCGTCTCCGTCCGCGAGCTGATGCGGGCCCACGCCCTCGGCCGGGACGACAGGCTGGTCGGCCTGACCTTCGACGACGGCTACGCCGACATCGCCCGGTACGCGGTGCCGACCCTCCAGGCGTACGGCTTCACCGCCACCGCGTACGTGGTCGCCGACCTGCTCGGCCGGGACAACGGCTGGGACACCGAGGGCCCGCGCAAGCGGCTGCTCACCGTCCAGGAGGTCACCGGGCTCGCCGGCGCCGGCTGGGAGATCGGCTCGCACGGCCTCGGCCACCGGGCGCTGCCCGGCCTGCCGCCCGAGGCCCTCGCCGTCCAGGCCCGGGAGAGCCGGCGGCTGCTGGAGGAGGCCGTCGGCGGCCCGGTCACCGGCTTCTGCTACCCGTACGGCGCCGTCGACCTGCCCGCCGCCCTGGCCGTGCGCGACGCCGGGTACGACCACGCCTGCGCCATCGCGCACTCCCCGCTCACCGGCCGCTTCGCCCTGCCCCGCTGCTACGTCGGCGACCGCGACGGCGCCTGGCGGCTGCGCGCCAAGCAGGGCCGGCACCGGTTGCGGGACGCCGTCACCGGGCTGCGCCACGCCCGCCGGGAGCCCCGGCCATGAGGGTGCTGCACATCGTCACCGGCCTGGCCGCCGGCGGCGCCGAGCGCCAACTGCACCTGCTGCTGCGGCACCTGCCGGCGCACCAGCAGTGCGAGGTGCTCGCCCTGACCAACCCCGGCACGGTCGCCGAGGCGCTGCGCGCCGACGGCGTCACCGTCCACCACCTCGGCATGCGCGGCAACCGGGACCTCGGCGCGCTGCCCCGGCTGGTCCGGCTGGTCCGGGCCGGCCGCTACGACCTGGTGCACACCCACCTGTACCGGGCCCAGCTGTACGGCCGGACGGCCGCCCGGCTGGCCGGGGTGCGCGCGGTGGTCTCCACCGAGCACTCGCTGCACGCCGGGGTGATCGAGGGCCGCCCGGTCACCCGGGGCGTCAAGGGCCTCTACCTGGCGGCCGAACGGCTCGGCAGCACCACCGTCGCGGTCTCCCGCCAGGTCGCCCAGACGCTGCGTTCCTGGGGCGTCCCACCGGCCCGGATCGAGCTGATCCCGAACGGCATCGACACCTCCCGCTACCGCCTCCCGCCCGCCGAACGGGCCGCCGTCCGCCGCCGGCTGCGGGCCGAGCTCGGGCTGCCGTACGGGGGCTGGGTGGTCGGCGGGGTGGGCCGGCTGGTGCCCGGCAAGCGCTTCGAGGTGCTGGTCGAGGCGCTCGCCGAGCTCGACCCGGCCACCCGGCTGGTGCTGGTCGGCGAGGGTCCGGAGCGCGCCGCGCTGGAGCGCCGGGCCGAGGAACTCGGCGTGCGGGACCGGCTGGTGCTCACCGGGGAGCGCGACGACGTCCCCGAACTGCTGGCCGCCCTGGACGTGCTGGCCGCCCCCTCCACCGCGGAGACCTTCGGCCTCGGCGTCCTGGAGGGCCTCGCGGCCGGGCTGCCGGTGCGCTACAGCGCCTGCCCGGCGCTCGACGAACTGCCGCCCAGGGCCGCCCCGCAGGCCCGCCGCGTCCCCTCCGAGCCCGCCGCCTACGCCGCCGCGCTGCGCGACCTGCGTCCGCTCAGCGGGCACACCGCCGACCCGCTGCCGCACCCCCCGGCCGTCGGCCACTACGACATCGTCCGGGTCGCCGCCGACCTGGGCGCCCTCTACGACCGGCTGGCCCGCGTCTGACCGCCCGCCACCGCCGGAACCGCCGTACCAGACCCAAGGAGCAACACCCATGACCACACCGCGCCGAAGCGCCCGCCGCCTGGTCCGCCGCTGGTGGCCGGTGGTGCTCGCGGTTCCGCTGGGCGCCGCGGCCGGCGCCGGGTACGCCGTCGCCGCGTCCCCGTCGTACGCCGCGAACGCCTACGTCCTCGTGGTCGCGCAGAACCCCGGGGAGGCCGCGATCGCGACCAACTTCGCCCAGGCGTACGGCCGGCTGGCCGGGCAGCCGCAGGTGCTCGGGGTGGCGGCCGCCGAGACCGGCCACACCCGGTCCGAGCTGGAGTCCCTGGTGCACGGGACGACCTCCCCGGACGCCCCGATGATCGAGATCACCGGGACCGGGGAGCGACCCCAGGAGGCCGCCCGGACGGCCGACGCGGTGGCCCGCTCGCTGGTCGCCTTCGCCAACACCAGCAGCAAGGACACCAACGTCCGGCTGGTGACGCTCTCCCCGGCCGCCGCGCCGGACAGGCCGACCACGCCGTCCGGGAAGCTGGACGTCGCGGTCGGCGGCGCGACCGGGCTGCTGCTGGGCGCGCTGGTGATGATGACCCGGCGCCGGGGTGCCCCGGCGGCGCCGGAGGCCGTCGAGAGCCCCGCGACGCCGCAGGAGCCGCAGGTGCCGCAGGTGCCGCGGGCCGCGCGGGTGCCGCAGGCCCCCGCCGCGTCCGCGCCGGTGGCCGTCCCGACGACCCCGCGCCCGCGCCGCGAGGAGCCGGCCGGGGCCGGGACCGAGCCCAAGCCCGACGCCGGCCCCAAGGCCGCGCCCAAGACCGAGGCCGAGCCCAAGGCCGAGCCCAAGGCCGAGCCCAAGGCCGGGACCAAGAGCGTGAAGGCCCCGGTGAAGGCCCCGGAGAAGGCCGAGAAGAAGCCCGCTGGGAAGCCCGTCGGGAAGGCCGACACGCAGGCCGCCGCCGAGCCCCCGGCGGCGGAGCAGCCCCCGGCCGAGGCGCCGGCCCCGGCCACCACTGAGCAGGCCCCGGTCGGGGGCGGTCGATGAGCACCGAGACCCGCAGAGGCGGCCTGCCCGCCCAGGCGACGGCGCCGGCCTGGACCACCGAGCTGCGCTGCGAGGACGACGCCCTGGACGCCCTCGCCGAGGAGTGGGACGACCTGGCCGCCCGCTGCCGGACCGCCACCTTCTTCCAGGCCGCGGACTGGCAGCGCTCCTGGTGGCGCCACTACGGCCGCCCCGGCGGCCTGCTCGTGGTGCTGGTCCGCCGGGACGGCCGGCTGGTCGGCGCGGGCGCCTTCGTGCGCCGCGGCGGGCCGCTCGGCGGCCTGACCGGCCTCGGCGGCGGGTTGGTCGACTACACCGACGTCCTGCTCGACGACGAGTGCGCCGACCGGGCCGCCGCCGAGTTCGCCGCCGCGCTCCCGCTCACTCGCCCCTGGCACTGGCTGGAGCTGCGCGAGGTGCACCCCGAGGCGGCGGTGCACCGGGTGTACGGGCACTGGCGCGGCAGCCGCCGCCGCTACCAGGACTCGCTCTGCCAGTACCTGCCGGCCGTCCCGATGGACCGGCTGCTCAAGCGGGTGCCCGGCAAGACCGCCCAGCGCAGCCGGGTGAAGCTCCGCAAGATCGCCGAGGCCGGGGTGGAGGTCCGCTCGACCCCGGTGGCGGAGGTGCCGCAGGCGCTGGACGCGATGCTGCGGCTGCACTTCCTGCAGTGGCAGGCGCGCGGCGTCACGCCCGAGCACCGCACCGAGCGGTTCGCCCGGCACCTGGCCGAGTCCAGCACCGGACTGGTCGCCGCCGGCCGGGCCGCCGTCCACCAGTTCCACCTGGACGGCCAGCTGGTCGCGGTCAACCTGCTGCTGCTCTGCCCGTCCTTCGGCGGGTTGTACATGTACGGTGCGCACCCGGTGCTGCGCGAGCGGCTGGACATCGCCGGCCTGCTGTTCAGCGCGGCGCTGGACGAGACGGTCGGCGCCGGCGTCCCGCTGCTCGGCCTGCTGCGCGGCCAGGAGCCGTACAAGCAGCGCTGGCGGCCGGACCAGCTGGCCAACCAGCGGCTGCTGCTCGGCCCGGCGGGGGCGGCACCGGCGGCCGCCGTCCGGGCCGGGGCGGTGCGCGCCCGGCAGGCGGCGGCGCACCAGCTGCGCACCCGCTTCCCCCGCCTCAAGGAGGCGCTGCTGGCCCGCCGCCGCAGCTGACCGCTCAGTGCCGGGCGTGCCGCGCGCCGCCCGTCGGCTTGTGCGTCGGCTTGGGGGCCGTCGGACGGGTCGACGGGCTCGCCGCCCGGCTCGGGGTGGCGCCACCCCCGGGCACGGCGGGGGCGGCGGGTACGGCGGGCGCGTCCGGCGGGTCCTCCGGAGCCGGTGCCGGGGCGGTGGGCGGCGCCGGCACCCCTTCCGGCGCCGGGGCCCCCTTCGAACCGGACATCAGCTGCTTGAACGTCGTCGCCGAGCGGGGATTGCGGTCGCACTCGAAGAAGCCGTGCGGACAGTAGTCGGTGACGGTCTGGTAGGCGGTGTCGTGGGTACGGATCCAGTCGACCATCCGGCGCACGTACTCGGGGTTGTCGCCGTTGCGGAACAACCCCCACTCCGGGTAGGAGACCGGCTTGCCGCGCTTGGCGGCGAACTCCACCTGGTCCTGGAGGCCGTACGGCTCGCGCACGTAGTCGTCGAAGGTGCCGCCGGCGGGCTGGTCGTAGCTGTCCATGCCGATGATGTCGACCACGTCGTCGCCGGGGTAGCACTTGGTCCACGGGACGGCGTCCAGGCCCCGGCTGGGGGCGAAGTCGAAGCGGAAGCGCTGGCCGGGCACCGAGCGCATCACCCCGACGATCCGCCGCCAGTACGCCTTCCACGCGGACGGGTCGGGCTTGCAGCGGTGGGTGTAGGTGGTGCCGTTCATCTCCCAGCCGAGCGTGAGCACGGTGTCCGCGCCGCCCAGCGCGACCAACCGGCGCGCGAGCTTGAGGAAGTGCGCGTCGAAGTCCCCGCGCTCCCCCTGGGCGAGCAGCCTGGCGACCTCGCCGTCCGGCACGTTCGCCTCGTTGGGCACCAGCATCGGCACGCCGAGCACCAGCAGCCGGGACGGGTCGGCCTGCCGCCACTGCGACCAGAGGCCGAGCACCATCGCCTCGCCCTCGATGTCGCTCCAGTCGTTGCCCGCCAGATAGGTGTGGCCGACCTGCATGTTCGCGTCGCCGAGCCACTGCGCGTACTGGCGGATCTGCGGGATGTGGTTGTCCCAGGAGCCGACGAAGGCGCCGAACGGCGGCTCGTGGTTCGGCCGCTGGACCGGAGGGCGGGGGGCCGCGCCGCGCGGCTCGACGGCGTCCGAGGAGAGGGTGTGCCGTTCGGTCTGGCTGAACGGCGTCCCCGCCGGGACGCTGGCCGTGGCCATCAGCAGCAGGGTGGCGGCGGCCAGCGTCAGGCGGCCGATTCGCATGGTGCTCTCCTCCGGACGTCGCGTGGGCGGGGCGCACGGTCTCGGCGTGGACGGACCGTGACGCCCCGCTGGCCGACAGTAGGCCCGAAGGGGGACGAAAAAGCCGAATGTCACCCTAAAGTGGGCGCCATTCGAACGCCGTCTGCCGCAACGACCGGTGGCCGGTGCTCAGGTATCAGATCTGTAACGGTCCGGCCGGGCCCGTCCGGCCCGCTCCGGCGGACCCGGCGGAGCGGCCACGGCCCCGACGGCGCAGGTGGGCGGGCGGGCGCGCGGGGAGGGCGCGCGGGGCCCGGCGGACGCCCGGCGGGGCCCGGCGGCGGCGGAACCGGGCTGACTCGCGTACCCGGTGAAAGGTACGCTCCGGCCGTGTCCTGGAAGCCTCTGCGTGTACTGACCCCCCGCTCGATCCTGCCTGCCTCGGCGGTGGTGCTGGTCCTTGCGGCCGGGGCGGCGGCGCACGCGAACAAGCCGGTGCCGTTCGGCGACCGGGTCGCGGGACCGGGCGACGCGGGGGCGACGCCGGTGAACTCCGAGTCGCTCGGCTCGGCCGACCTCGACCTGCGGGTGGGCCCGGGCCTGGAGGCCTTCCACCAGCAGACCGGCGAGCAGGCCTGGTCCTACCGCCGCGAGGGCGTCGAGGCGCTCTACCTGGCGATGGCCGGCGACAACGCGATCGTGGTCTGGGACGACGGCATGGTCACCTCGGTGCGCCCCGGCGACCACGAGGTGCGCTGGCACCGGGTGGTGCCCGGCCTGGCCGACTGGCTGCACGGCGACGGCGAGCCCGGCGCCGACAAGCGGACCGACGCCCAGCGCAAGGCGCTCGCCAAGCAGCGGGCCGCGGCCGCGCTGCACACCGTCCAGCGGGACGGCTCGCCCTGGCTGGCCCTGGTCACCCCGAACCTCACCATGGGCCTGCGCGACGCCGACGGCGACCTGCGCTACAACGACAAGCCCTCCGGCGGCTGCGTCTACGACCCGCTGCGCGCCGTCCACACCGACTACGCCGTGCTGATCCCGCGCACCTGCACCAACAGCGGCGGGCAGGCCGTCTCCGGCGGCATCACCGGCTACCGGCTGGACAGCAACGGCTGGTCGACGAGCACCGGCCCGACGGCCACGGTCAAGGTGCTGGACCGCAGCCGGGTGGAGATCACCGACGGCCCGGTCGTCCCGCCCCGGGTGTTCGACACCAAGGCGGCCGCGCCCGAGACGGCCTGCGGCAGTGTGGGGGCGCCGTTCGCGGCGGTCCGGCCGCAGGGCGGCTGCGCGGCGGACCCGGCCGCCGGCCAGGACCCGGCCGGGAACCCGGCCCCGGACGCCCCGGCGGCCGCCGGAGCCCCCGCGGGGGACCAGCCGGCCGGGCAGTCCCAGTAGCCGGGACGGCCCCCGGTCGGTGGGCCGGCGGGCCGGTGGATACCCCTGGGCGGTACTTCCCCGGGGGTGGTACGGGGCCCGGTAGACTTGCCGTCATGGCTATCTTCTCCGGGCAATAGCGGGCGGCGGCGCCGCGAGGGCCGCGCCGACCGCCGATGAAGCCCCCCTCATGCCAACCCGGCCCCGGGTCCGTCGCACCCGGCCGCCCGCCCACGTCCCAGGAGTAGTCCCCAGCCATGATTTCCGCCAACGCCCTCGAACTGCGTGCCGGTGCCCGGATCCTGATCGAGTCCGCGAGCTTCAAGGTCGCCGCCGGTGACCGGATCGGCCTGGTCGGCCGCAACGGCGCCGGCAAGACGACGCTCACCAAGGTGCTGGCCGGCGAGGGCCTGCCGGCCGCCGGAACCGTCACCCGTTCGGGCGAGGTCGGCTACCTCCCGCAGGACCCGCGCACCGGCGACCTGGACGTCCTCGCCAAGGACCGCATCCTGTCCGCCCGCGGCCTCGACACCGTGCTGAAGAAGATGCGCGAGAACGAGGACCGGATGGCCAACGGCCAGGGCGCCACCCGGGACAACGCGATGAAGAAGTACGCCCGGCTGGAGACCGAGTTCCTCACCAAGGGCGGGTACGCCGCCGAGGCCGAGGCCGCCACCATCGCCGCCGCGCTGGGCCTGCCGGACCGCATCCTCGCCCAGCCGCTGCACACCCTCTCCGGTGGTCAGCGCCGCCGCGTCGAGCTCGCCCGGATCCTCTTCTCGGACTCCGACGTGCTGCTGCTCGACGAGCCCACCAACCACCTGGACGCGGACTCGATCGTCTGGCTGCGGGACTTCCTGAAGACGTACAAGGGCGGCTTCATCGTCATCTCGCACGATGTCGACCTGGTCGAGACGGTCGTCAACAAGGTCTTCTACCTGGACGCCAACCGCTCCGCCATCGACGTCTACAACATGGGCTGGAAGCAGTACCAGCAGCAGCGCGAGGACGACGAGAAGCGCCGCAAGCGCGAGCGCGCCAACGCCGAGAAGAAGGCCGCGACCCTGAACGCGCAGGCCGACAAGATGCGCGCCAAGGCGACCAAGACGGTGGCCGCGCAGAACATGGCCCGCCGCGCCGACAAGCTGCTCTCCGGCCTGGAGCAGGTCCGGGTGAACGACAAGGTCGCCAAGCTGCGCTTCCCCGACCCGGCCCCCTGCGGCAAGACCCCGCTGACCGCCAGCGGCCTGTCCAAGTCCTACGGCTCGCTGGAGATCTTCACCGACGTCGACCTGGCGATCGACCGGGGCTCCCGGGTCGTCGTGCTGGGCTTCAACGGCGCCGGCAAGACCACCCTGCTGCGGATGCTGGCCGGGGTGGAGGCGCCGGACACCGGCGAGGTGATCCCGGGCCACGGCCTGAAGATCGGCTACTACGCCCAGGAGCACGAGACGCTCGACCCGGACCGCAGCGTCCTGGAGAACATGCGCTCGGCCGCGCCGGACACCGACCTGGTGCAGATCCGCAAGATCCTCGGCTCCTTCCTGTTCTCCGGGGACGACGTGGACAAGCCGGCCGGGGTGCTCTCCGGTGGTGAGAAGACCCGTCTGGCGCTGGCCACCCTGGTGGTCTCCTCCGCCAACGTGCTGCTGCTCGACGAGCCCACCAACAACCTCGACCCGGCCAGCCGCGAGGAGATCCTGGGCGCGCTGCGCGAGTTCTCCGGCGCGGTCGTGCTGGTCACCCACGACGAGGGCGCGGTCGAGGCGCTCGACCCGGAGCGGATCATCCTGCTGCCGGACGGCGTGGAGGACCTGTGGAACCCGGGCTACGCCGATCTGGTCTCGCTGGCCTGACCGGAAGTAGACGCGAGATCCGCTTTTTGGATGAGAATATCTAGTCCTTTCGGCGTGTCCGGGAATGAAGTAGACCTGGATTCCGTTTAAGGACTTTCCGTCGGCCCGCCACTTGATCGTGGTCGGGCCGACGCTGCTGATCAGCTCTTTTTCGGCAAACGGCGGCATCAGTCCGGGGGCGCGCACTCTGTGTGAGCGCCCTGCTGCGCTCGGATCACCACCGGTGGACCACGCAATTCCGACATCGACCTTGTCGAATGGGTGGCCAGGACGCGGTGGATGGGTGATCATGGGAATCTGACCGAGCAACGCTACGAGGAGGCACGGGTGGCCGAGACTCTGAAAAAGGGCAGCCGGGTGACCGGTGCCGCGCGTGAGAAGCTCGCGGCCGATCTCAAGAAGAAGTACGACTCCGGGGCGAGCATTCGCGCTCTCGCGGAGGAGACCGGTCGTTCGTACGGCTTCGTGCACCGGATGCTGAGCGAATCCGGAGTCATTCTCCGGGGCCGCGGCGGTGCCACGCGGGGCAAGAACAAAGCGACTGCCGGGGCCAGTTCCTGACGGTTCGTCAGCCATTGGCTGGATGACGCGGCGGCAGGACGCCGACCGAGGAGACGACGGTTGACCATTCAGCCGGGCGTCCGCCCTCGGGTCGTGTGGACCGGCCGCCGATCGTCATGTCCGGGGTGTCGTCCGTCCCCCGTTTTCCGAAGTCCGTTCATTTCTCCCGGGACCGTCGTCTTCGTTCCCCCGCCGAGTGCCCCGGGCCCCGTCGATCCTTCCCGGTCGGGGCCCCTGCCCTTGCGCGTCGAGGTTTGTTACTCTCCGGTAGCCACGTCCCTCGCCACCGGAGGTTCCCCGCATGACCGCTCCCGCCACCGACCCGCAGGCCCCGAGCTGGGAGCGGGACGGCGTCCGCCTGGAGATCGACGGTGAACTCGCCGTCGTGACCCTGTGCCGACCCAAGCGGCGCAACGCCCAGTCGCCGGCGCTCTGGCGCGCCCTCGCCGCCGCCGGGTGCGACCTTCCCGGCAGCGTCCGGGTGGTGCTGCTGCGCGCGGAGGGGGTCTCCTTCTCCGCCGGGCTGGACCGGGCCATGTTCACCCCCGAGGGCATCCCGGGCGAGCCCACCTTCCTCCAGCTCGCCGCCTCCACCGACCAGGAGCTGGACGCCGCCATCGCCTCGTACCAGGAGGCCTTCACCTGGTGGCGCCGCCCGGACCTGGTCTCCATCGCGGCGGTCCAGGGCCACGCCGTCGGCGCGGGCTTCCAGCTGGCCCTCGGCTGCGACCTGCGGGTGGTCGCCGAGGATGTCCGGTTCGCGATGAAGGAGACCTCGCTGGGCCTCGTCCCGGACCTGGCCGGCACCAAGCCGCTCACCGAACTCGTCGGCTACGCGCGGGCGCTGGAGATCTGCGCGACCGGCCGCTGGGTGGGGGCCGAGGAGGCCGCCGCGATCGGACTGGCCAACCTGGTGGTGCCGGGCGAGGAGCTGGACGCCGCCGCCCGGGACCTCGCGGCGGCGCTGCTGGCCGCTCCGCGCGGCGCGGTGATCGAGACCAAGGCGCTGCTGCAGGGCGCCGCCGGGCGCTCCTTCGACGAGCAGCGTTCGGCCGAACGGGCGGCGCAGGCCCGTCGGCTGCGGGAGCTCGCCGGGATCGGCGACTGACCGCACGGTGATGACGCGGGGCCCGGCCCGGGGGGATTCCCCCGGGCCGGGCCCTTTCCCGTGCCCCCGGCGGGCCGCCGGTGCTCGCCGGGCGGGGATCGTGGCGAAATGCCAGAGTTGGGGAGGTTTGCGATATAGCTGGTGCCGTACGACGGGAGAAGCACCCATGCCTGACACTCCGACGCCCGCGACCATGCCCAAGCACACCGGCAGCGGCAGCGCCCCGAACCCCGGTCCGCCGGGGGCCGGCGGCGGTGCCAAGCCGGTGGGGGAGCGTGGCCGCACCGCGCTGGCCGTCGGCGTGGTGGAGAAGATCGCCGGGATGGCGGCCCGCGAGGTCGCCGGGATCCACGCGCTCGGCTCCGGGCTCGCCCGCACCTTCGGCGCGATGCGGGACCGGGTGCCCGGCGGCAAGCCCAGCGTCGGGCGGGGCATCAAGGCGGAGGTCGGCGAGAAGCAGACCGCGATCGACATCGCCCTGGTGGTCGAGTACGGCGTGGTCATTCCCGAACTCGCCCGCCAGGTGCGGGAGAACATCATCAACGCGGTGGAGCGGATGACCGGCCTGGAGGTCGTCGAGGTCAACATCGCGGTCAACGACGTCCACCTCCCGGACGAACCGGAGTTCGAGGAGGAAGAGGAGCCGGTGGCGCCCTCCGGGCAGCGGCCGAAGCTCAAGTAGCGCGTTCGGCGGCGGGCCGACGGCGGACCCGACGAGGCAGCGGGACACGAGGGAGTAGCGGATGAACCTGGCCATCGTCGGCCTGGTGGTGGGCATGGCCCTCGGCTTCGCCGGGTACTTCGGCGGGTTCGCGGCCTTCCTGCTGGTGGCCGCGCTCGGGCTGGTCGGATTCGTGCTCGGGCGCCTGCTGGAGGGCGACATCGAGCTGGGCGAACTCGGGGACCTGCTCCGCGGCCGCGACCGGCGCCGCTGATGGCGGGCCCCGCGTCGGCTCCGGCCGCGCTCTCCGGGTCGGGTTCCGTGCCGGGCCCCGGCCCGGGTTCCGGTTCCGGTTCCGGTTCCGTGCCGGGGCGCCGGGGGCGGCTCCGGGTCGCCGACCGGGTGTACGCGCGGATCGCGGCCCGGGCCGTCCGGGAGGTGCTGACCGAGGCCTGGCCCGCCGGGCGGGCGAAGGGGGCGCCGCCGCACGTCTCGGTGACCGTACCGGGGAGCACGGTGACGGTCCGGGTGGCGGTCGAGCTGCCGTTCCCCTCGGACATCGCGGCGCTGGCCGGGGCCGTTCGGACGCGGATCGCGGAGCGGGTGGTGGGGCTGACCGGGACGAGGGTGTCGGAAGTCGTCGTCGTGGTCGAGAAGTTGGTGACGGGGGGGCACCTCGTGACCGAGGAGGTGCCCGGAACGGAGGCGGTGCCGGGGGCCCGGCCGGAGAAGGTCAGGCGGCTGCGGGCGCCCCGTACGGCCGCGGCGGCCCTGGTGGCGACGGCGGTGCTGGTGGTGGCGGGGGCGCTGCTGTACGACGTGGTCGCCGTACGGGTGGGGCAGCCGGCGCGGCGGTGGCGGGCGCAGATCGCGGACGAGCTGGCGACCCGCCACCTCGACGACCTGGCGGTGCTGGTGGGGGCCGGAGCGGCGACCGCGCTCGGCGGGTGGCTGCTGTGGCTCGCCGTCGCGCCCGGGCTGCGGCGGTGGCTCGTGCTGCGGCCCTACGGGGGGACGACCGCGGCCGTCGACCGGGCCGGGGTCGGACACCTGCTCGCGGACCGGGCGGCGGGCCTGGACGGGATCGACCGCCTGCGGATCCGGGTCGGGCGGCGGCGGGTCCGGATCTCGCTGGAGGGGGTGGCGGACCCGGCGCTGGTGCAGCGGCAGTTGCGGGACGAGCTGGAGCGGGTGGGGCTGGGGCGGCCGCTGCGGCTGGACGTGCGGACGGGGCGGGGGGCCGGGGGCGTGGTGGGGGAGGACCCGGGGGCGGGGACCACCGGGTCCGGGACGGGGGCCGGGGCGGCCGGCGGCGAGGGGGCGGCCGGGTGAGGAGGACGGTCGTCAACCGGGTGGTGCTGGGGACGGTGGGGGCGGTGCTGCTGGCGGCCGGGGTGCTGGTGCTGGCGGGCGGGCTCGACCTGTACCGGCGGCTGGGCGTCCACCCGCCGCAGTGGTGGCCGCTCACCTCACCCGACCAGCCGGTGGTGAGCGCGCGTTCCCGGGGGCGGTGGGTGGCGTCGTCGTGGTGGTGGCCGACGGTGATCGGCGGACTGACCGCCCTGGTGGCGGGGATGGCGTGGTGGCTGGTGGCGCAGCTGCGGCGCAGCGGGCTGTCGAGCATCGCGGTGCCGACGCCGGGGGTGAGCGGGCTGCGGCTGCGGGTCGGCGCGCGGGCGCTGGAGGAGGCGCTGGAGAACGGGACGGCGGTGCTGCCGGACGTCGAACGGGCCGGGGTGCGGCTGGTGCGGGCGCCGGGGCACCCGAGGCTGCGCGGTGCGGTGCGGTTGCGGCCAGGCGGGGATCCGGCCGCGCTGGTGGAGCACTTCGAGGACGGGCCCCGGACGGACGCGTGCGGGAGCCTGCGGCTTGCGGAGCTGCCGGCCGACCTGCGGATCCGGGTCCTCCAGGCGGCCCACGCCGAGCCGCGGCCCGGGCGGGGGCGGCGCGGTCGGCGGGGGCGCGGGCAGGCGCGGGTGGAGTAGGCGGGTCGGGCTCAGAGGCCGCGGAGGGCGCCGCCGTCGACGGGGACCATGATGCCGGTCAGGTAGGAGGCGGCGGGGGAGAGCAGGAAGGCGGCGACCTTGCCGAACTCCTCGGGGGTGCCGTAGCGGCCCAGCGGGATCGAGGCGGTGGCCTGGGCGCGGGCCGCGTCGGGGTCGGCGGCGAGGCCGTCGAGCTCGCGGACCCGGTCGGTGTCGATCCGGGCCGGGAGCAGGCCGAGCACCCGGATGCCGCGGGGGCCGAGCTCGTCGGCGAGGGCCTTGGCGGCCATGGCGAGACCCGGGCGCAGACCGTTGGAGATGCCCAGGCCGGGGATCGGCTGGCGGACCGAGCTGGAGAGCACGAAGGCGATCACCCCGCCGTCGGGGAGCGCGGCGGCGGTGGCGCGGGCGAGGCGCAGGGCGCCGAGGAAGACGGACTCGAAGGCGTCCCGCCAGGCCGCCTCGGGGGTGGTCTCCACGGGGCCGGCCTGGGGGCCGCCGACGCTGATCAGGATGCCGTCGAGCCGGCCGAAGCGGTGCCGGGCCTCGGCGATGAGGCGCTCGGGGGTGTCGGGGTCGGCGTTGTCGGCGACGAGACCGTGGGCGGTGCCGAGGGTCTCGAGTCCGGCGACGGCGGTGTCGACGGCTTGCCGGGTGCGGCCGCTGACGAGCACGCGGGCGCCGTCGGCGACGAGTTCGCGGGCGCTCGCGAGGCCGAGGCCCCGGGTGGCGCCGGTGACGATGTAGGCCTTGTCCTTCAGTCCGAGATCCATGGGGACATAGTGCCCGGTGTGGAGGGTGGGGAGCGGGTCGAGGGGGCTGGCGTTGACGCCGGGGGGAAGGTTTACGGTCGTCGTCGGAAGTGCGGGAGGAGTGGTTCGGCATGCGGATCGGGGAGTTGGCGGAGCGGGCGGGGACGACCACGCGGGCGTTGCGGTACTACGAGCAGTTGGGGTTGTTGCCGGCCCGGCGGGCGGGCAACGGGTACCGGGCGTACGACGAGGCGGACCTCAGGCTGCTGCGCGAGATCCGGATGCTGCAGGACTTCGGGTTCGGGCTGGAGGAGACCAGGCCGTTCGTGGAGTGCCTGCGGGCGGGGCACCCGGAAGGGGACTCGTGTCCGGCCTCGCTGGAGGTGTACCGGCGGAAGCTGGGGGAGCTGGACGAGTGCATCGCCCGGCTCCAGGACGTAAGGGCGCAGGTGGCGGGGCAGTTCGACCGGGCCGTACGGGCGCGGGACGAGCTGGCCGCCGTCGAGGAACCGCCCCATTGTGAACTGGCGAAGGAGTAGACGGTGGTGGAGATCGCGGGTGTGCCGGCGGTGACGGACGAGACGTTCGCCGCGGAGGTGCTGGCGGCCGAGGGGCCGGTGCTGGTGGACTTCACGGCGGACTGGTGCCCGCCCTGCCGGATGATGGCGCCGGTGCTGGCGGACATCGCGCGGGAGGAGGCGCACCGGGTGCGGGTGGTGAGCCTGGACGTGGACCACAACCCGCGGACCCAGGCGGCGTACGGGGTGCTGTCGATGCCGACGCTGATGGTGTTCCGGGGCGGGCAGCCGGTGCGGTCGGTGGTGGGGGCGCGGGCGAAGGCGCGGCTGCTGCGGGAGCTGGAGGACGTCCTCTAGGCGGGGACGGCGTCGAGCGGGACCTCGGCCTCGGCGGCCTGCTTGGCGCGGTCCTTGGCCTCGCGGCGGGCGAGGACCCAGACGCCGACCGGGATCATCGCGGTGAACAGCCACCACTGGATGGCGTAGGCCATGTGCGGGCCGATGTCGGAGTGGTTGGGCTCGGGGACCAGCTGGGGCTGGTCGGCCGGGGCCGGGGTGGTGCCGGCGAGTTCGAGGTAGCCGCCCAGGAGGGGGGCGCCGGTCCGCTTGGCCTGCTCGTCGGTGTTGATCAGGTTGAACTGGCGGTCGGGCAGGCCGGTGCGGTCCTTGATGCCGCTGGCGCCGTAGGTCTCCTCGGCGCGCAGGCGGCCGGTGAGGGCGACCTCGCCGGCCGGGGTGGCCGGGACGGGCGGGTACTCGGTGGCGCCGTTGCCGGAGGCGACCCAGCCGCGGTTGACCAGGAGGGTGCCCTTGCCGTCGGCGAGCCGGAACGGGGTCACGACGAAGTAGCCGATGGTCCCGCTGGAGTCGGTCCGCTTGCGGACCACGAACTCGTGTGCCGGGTCGTACTGTCCGGTGGCGGTCACCGTGCGCCAGGTGAGGTCCTTGGGGACCGCGAAGCCGGGGGTCGGCGACAGGGTGTCGAAGGGGACCGGCGCGGCCGTGAGGGCCTGGCCGATCAGCTCGTTCCGGGCCACCCGTGCCTCGTGGCGGTGAAGCTGCCAGAAGCCCAGCTTGATCGTCGCGGGGATCAGCAGCAGCGCGACCAGCATGGTGATCAGCCACTGTCGGGTCAGCAGAAAACGGTACACATGGGAACGGTACGCCGACCTCACAACGGGCTCACGCACCGGGGTGCGGGGCGACCTCGCGCAGCAGTTGGAGGAAGGCGTCCTCGCCGACGACGGGGGTGCCGACCTCGCGGGCCTTGCGGGCCTTGCCGCTCCAGCTGTCCGGCTCGTTGGTGACCAGCAGGCTGGTGAGGCGGCTCACCGAGGTGGCGATGTGCAGGCCGGCCTCGACCGCGCGGTCCTCCAGGACCTCGCGGTCGGTGGCGGTGTCGCCGGTGATGGCCACCCGCATGCCCTGGACCAGCGGCTTGCCGTCCTGCCAGCGCCCCGGGTTGGGGTACGGGCAGGGCGGGCGCTTCTTGGCCTGGCGGTACGAGGCGCCGGTCCAGTTGCCGCGGCCGGGGGCGGCGGGCTCCTCCTCGCCGAGGTCGGTGACCGCGACGCAGTTCTGCAGCGGCAGCGGCACGCCGCCGTCGCGGGCGAGGTGCAGGCTGGGGCGGAAGGCCTCGGCGAGCACCCGGGCGTCGTCCAGGGCGTTGTGGGCGTGGCGCTGCCGGACGCCGAAGTGGGCGGCGAGCGAGGACAGCTTGCCGTTGGGCAGCGGCAGGCGCAGGTCGCGGGAGAGGACCATGGTGCACAGCCGCTGCTCGACCGGGGCGCGCAGGCCGGCCCGGGAGAACTCGCGGGAGATCATGTTCCAGTCGAAGAGCGCGTTGTGCGCGACCAGGACGCGGTCGTGCAGGCGCGCGGCGAACTCCTCGGCGATCTGCGGGAAGGTCGGGGCGGTGGCGAGCAGCTCGGCGGTGAGGCCGTGGATCCAGACCGGGCCGGGGTCCCGCTCGGGGTTGACCAGGGTGTACCAGTGGTCGACGACCTCGCCGTCCGGGTCCAGCTGGTAGACGCCCGCCGAGATGACGCGGTCCGAGCGGCCGAGACCGGTGGTCTCGACGTCGACGACCGCGAAGCCCCCGGCGGGGGCGGCGGAGCGCTGCGCGGGGACCGGGGCGGTCCGCGGCGCTCCGTACGTCTCGGGCTGGATCGGTTGCATGGTCCAACAGGATAAGGGGCCGGGCGGGGGGCTCCGGCCGGAATGTTCCGACCGACCGGCCGGAATAGAGTGGTCAGCGGGGGTGTCGTACACCTGGTCGAGACCGTTCAGCTAAGGAACAGCGCATGCGTGCCACCGTGATTCACGGCCCCAACGACATCCGGATCGAAGACGTCCCGGACCCGGTGATCCAGTACCCGACGGACGTGGTGCTCCGGGTGGTGAACGCCTGTATCTGCGGCAGCGACCTGTGGGCGTACCGCGGGGTCGCGCAGCGGGTGGCCGGGCAGCGGATCGGGCACGAGTTCCTCGGCGTGGTCGAGGAGGTCGGCGCCGAGGTGCGCGGCTTCGCCAAGGGCGACTTCGTGGTGGCGCCGTTCGTCTGGTCGGACGGCGTGTGTGACTTCTGTCTCGAAGGCCTCCAGACCTCCTGCCCGCACGGCGGGTTCTGGGGGCAGGTCGGTTCGGACGGCGGCCAGGGCGAGGCGGTGCGGGTGCCGTTCGCGGACGGGACGCTGGTGAAGCTGCCGAAGGAGGCGGCGGGCGACGAGAAGCTGCTGCCCGGGCTGCTGGCGCTGTCCGACGTGATGTCCACCGGGCACCACGCGGCGGTCTCGGCGCGGGTGCGGCCCGGGGCGACGGTCGCGGTGGTCGGCGACGGCGCGGTGGGCCTGTGCGGCGTCCTGGCGGCGCACCGGCTGGGCGCGGGCCGGATCATCGCGCTGGGCCGGCACACGGCCCGCACCGAGCTGGCCCGCCGCTTCGGTGCGACGGACGTGGTGGCGGAGCGCGGCGAGGCCGCGGTCGAGGCGGTGAAGGAGCTGACCGGCGGGCAGGGCGCGCACGCGGTGCTGGAGGCGGTCGGCACCGAGGAGTCGATGCGGACGGCCGTCTCGATAGCCCGGGACGGCGGCGCGGTGGGCTACGTCGGGGTGCCGCACGGCGGCAGCGCGGGCGTCGACATCGGTCAGATGTTCGGCCGGAACGTTTCGCTGAACGGCGGCGTCGCCCCGGCCCGCGCGTACATCCCCGAGCTGCTGCCGGACGTCCTCTCGGGCGCCATCGAGCCGGGCCTGGTCTTCGACCGGACCGTCGGCCTGGACGGCGTGCCGGACGGCTACCGCGCGATGGACGACCGCTCGGCCCTGAAGGTGCGGATCGCCTTCTGAGGCGTCGGCCTCCCGGCTCCGGCCCGTGCCGCCCCGTTCGGGGTGCGGCACGGGCCGGAGCCGTTCTCCGGGGAGGTTCCGGGGGCCGATCGTGGGCGGTGCGGTCGCTGGGATGGGCTGTTTTTCGGCCAATCGGATGGTGCGAGGGGGTGAACGGTCGACTGATCGCGGTCAACCCCTTCCGGGGCGGGCAGGACGCTCCTAGCATTGCGCGGCGCACACCAGACATGTGACGCCCCTCACGTTCGATCGTTCCCCCCGTGTGACAAATACGCCGAAGGAGTGAGACAGCGTGGATTCGCCGCCGCTCACCACCACCGCCGCCACGGAAGCCCAACTCATCGACGACAGCGAGGAGTTCCGTACACTGCGGCGCTCGTTCCGGAGCTTCGCCTTCCCGGTCACCATCGGCTTCGTGCTCTGGTACCTGTTCTACGTCCTGCTCTCCTGCTACGCCCCGGGACTGATGCGCACCAAGGTCCTCGGGCACGTCAACGTGGCCCTGGTCCTCGGGCTGCTGCAGTTCGTGACCACCTTCGCCATCGCCGCCTGGTACGCCCGCTACGCGGACCGGCGGATCGACCCGCCCGCCGCGGCGATCCGCGAGGCGCACGGCGCCGTCGTCCACGCTCCCCGGGAGTCCGCCGAATGAGCCTGCTCGCCAGCTCCGCCACCGAGCACCGCGGCCTGACGATGGCCCTGTTCGGCGTGTTCGTCCTCGCCACCCTCGGCATCACCGTCTGGGCCGGGCGGCAGACCAGGAGCGCCTCCGACTTCTACGCCGGCGGCCGCGGCTTCACCGGCTTCCAGAACGGCCTGGCCATCTCCGGCGACTACATGTCCGCCGCCTCCTTCCTCGGCATCGCCGGGACCATCGCGCTCAGCGGCTACGACGGCTTCCTCTACTCGATCGGCTTCCTGGTCGCCTGGCTGGTCGCCCTGCTGCTGATCGCCGAACCGCTGCGCAACTCCGGCCGCTTCACGATGGCGGACGTGCTCGCGTTCCGGATGCGCCAGCGCCCGGTGCGCACCGCGGCGGGCGTCTCCACCATCGTGGTGTCGATCTTCTACCTGCTCGCCCAGATGGTCGGCGCCGGCACCCTGGTGGCCCTGCTGCTGGGGGCCGAGGGGGGCGCCGCCAAGCGCTGGACCATCGTCGGGGTCGGCGCGCTGATGATCGTCTACGTGGTGATAGGAGGGATGAAGGGCACCACCTGGGTGCAGATCGTCAAGGCGGTGCTGCTGATCGCCGGCGCCGCGCTGATGACCGTCCTGGTGCTGGCCAAGTACCACTTCAACCCCTCCGAACTGCTCGGCGCGGCGGCGAGCGCGAGCGGCAAGGGCGAGGCCTTCCTCCAACCGGGGCAGAAGTACGGCAGCGGCACCGCCAAGCTCGACTTCATCAGCCTCGGCATCGCGCTGGTGCTCGGCACCGCGGGCCTGCCGCACATCCTGGTCCGCTTCTACACCGTGCCCACCGCCAAGGCGGCCCGGAAGTCGGTGCTCTGGGCGATCGGCATCATCGGCGTCTTCTACCTGATGACCCTGGCGCTCGGCTTCGGCGCGGCCGCGCTGGTCGGCTCCAAGGCGATCAAGGCGGCGAACGCGGCGGGAAACACCGCGGCCCCGCAGCTGGCCGAGGCGCTCGGCGGGGGCGCCGGGAGCACCGGCGGCGCGATCCTGCTCGCGGTGATCTCGGCGGTCGCCTTCGCCACCATCCTGGCCGTGGTCGCCGGGCTCACGCTCGCCTCCTCGGCCTCCTTCGCCCACGACCTCTACGCCAACGTGATCCGGCGCGGGAAGGCGAGCGAGAAGGAGGAGGTGCGGTCGGCGAAGTGGGCCGCGGTCGCGATCGGGGCGGTGGCGATCGTGCTCAGCCTCTTCGCGGACAAGCTCAACACCGCCGCCCTGGTCGCGCTGGCCTTCGCCGTCGCCGCCTCGGCGAACCTGCCCACCCTGCTCTACTCGCTGTTCTGGAAGCGCTTCACCACCGTCGGCGCGGTCAGCTCGGTCTACGCCGGACTGCTCACCTCGGTGACGCTGGTGGTCTTCTCCCCGGTGGTCTCCGGCGCGAAGACCTCGCTCTTCCCGCACTCCGACTTCCACTGGTTCCCGCTGGAGAACCCCGGCCTGGTCTCCATCCCGGTCGGCTTCCTGGCCGGCTGGCTCGGCACGCTGCTGTCCAGGGAACGCCCCGACGCGGCGAAGTACGCTGAACTGGAGGTCCGCTCGCTGACCGGGCTGGGCGCCCACTGATCGTCCCGCGATGACTATGCTGGCCCGGCCCGCCGTGACGGTGGCCGGGCCGGCCGCATCTCGGGGAAGGACGAACGTGCTGCTCGACACCTTCGGACGCCAGGCCGTCGACCTGAGGGTCTCCCTCACGGACCGCTGCAACCTGCGCTGCACCTACTGCATGCCCGAGGAGGGCCTGCGGTGGCTGGCCAAGCCCGAGCTGCTGACCGACGAGGAGATCGTCCGGCTGGTCACCGTGGCCGTGCGCGACCTGGGCGTGCGCGAGGTCCGCTTCACCGGCGGCGAGCCGCTGCTGCGTCCCGGACTGGTCGCCGTCGTCGCCGCCTGCTCGGAGCTGGAGCCGCGCCCGGAGCTCTCGCTGACCACCAACGGCATCGGACTGGCCCGCACCGCGACGGCGCTGCGCGAGGCCGGCCTGGACCGGGTCAACGTCTCGCTGGACACCCTCGACCCCGAGGTGTTCCACACCCTCACCCGCCGCCACCGCCACCAGGACGTCCTGGACGGGCTGGCCGCCGCCGAGGCCGCCGGGCTGGCACCGGTGAAGCTGAACGCGGTGCTGATGCGCGGGGTCAACGACCACGAGGCGGCCGACCTGCTGGCCTGGTGCCTGGAGCGGGGCTACGAGCTGCGCTTCATCGAGCAGATGCCGCTGGACGCCCAGCACGGCTGGGACCGTACGTCGATGGTCACCGCGACGGAGATCCTGGACCTGCTGCGCACCCGCTTCACGCTCACCCCGGAGCCGTCCGCGAGCCGGGGCGCGGCACCCGCCGAGCGCTGGCTGGTGGACGGCGGCCCGGGCCGGGTGGGCGTGATCGCCTCGGTCACCCGGCCGTTCTGCCGGGCCTGCGACCGCACCCGGCTGACCGCCGACGGCCAGGTGCGCAACTGCCTGTTCGCGACCGGCGAGACCGACCTGCGCACCGCGCTGCGCTCCGGCGCGGACGACGCCGAACTGGCCGCGCTGTGGCGGGCGGCGATGTGGGGCAAGAAGGCCGGGGCCGGGATCGACGACCCGGAGTTCCTCCAGCCCGAGCGGCCGATGTCCGCGATCGGCGGCTGAGCGGGCCGAGCGGGCCGAGCGGGCCGAGCGGGTTGGGCCGGTTGAGCCGGTCGGGCAGGCGCTAGGCCGGCTTCCCGGAGCCCTCGGCGGGCTCGGGGGTCCAGTCGGCGAAGGCGACGACCTCCTTGAGGAAGCCGCGCACCGAGAGGAACTGGGACAGGTGCTCGCGGTGCCCGTCGCAGGCGAGCCAGGTCTTGCGGCGGTCCGGGGTGTGCAGCTTGGGGTTGTTCCACACCAGCACCCAGCCGGCGTCCGTCCGGCAGCCCTTGGCGGAGCAGATCGGCGTCTGCGGGGTGTCCATCGGGCCGTCCTCAACGATTGGCGGGTGGGTCTGCACCGCCAGTCTGTCACGCCCGTCCGGGCCGACCGGATCCGGGCATGGCGACGCCGGGCAGCCACGGGGGGAGCCGCCCGGCGTCGGTCCGTCGCTCCGACGGGGGATGCGGAGCGCGTACGCAGTATGTCACGCCAAGACCCTCGGATGGGGAGGTCTTGCATGATTAATCTGAGCTTCTTTTGAGCTTTCGCTGAGCCGGACGGGGGTGAAGCGGCATGAAACGGACGGTCAGTCCACGTCCTGTGAAGGATCGGTGGGAACGGCCTTTGCCTCTCCTGTACCAGCCTTCGCACCAGCCCCACCCGTCCCACCGGGGCCGAGCATCAGCGGGGTGTCCAGCGGGATGTCGAAGGTGCTCGGCAGCCCCGGGGCCCGCTCCCGGCCCGCGTTGGCGATCAGCACCGCGAAGTACGGCAGCAGGACGGCGCCCGCCAGCGCCGCGAACGCCAGCCAGCGCTGGACGTCCCACAGCACCACCGCGAGCAGTACGCAGACCGTGCGGAGCAGCATCGAGATGACATAGCGGCGCTGGCGTCCCCGGACGTCCTCGGTGAGGCTGCTGCGCGCCCCCGTGATCCGGAAGACCTGCCCGTCGTCGGCGCTCTTGCCCATGTGTCCTACCGCCCTCGTCGCGCACCCGCGCGCCTGGCCGCGCGGCCTCCTCACGGTACGCCCGGGCGCACCCGGCGACGAGACCGGGTGGGCCGCACCCACCCGGTCGGGTACGCGAAGGGCCTGTCCGGCGGAGCGGACAGGCCCTCGGCGGCGCGGCGCGGCGCTAGGAGCGGCGGGAGAGGTACCGCGGGGGCACGGCGTCGGTGAGCCAGACGCCGTTCTCGCTGAGCCGGAACTCGTGGCCGGCCGCCGTCATCGCCGCCGCGTTCACGGTCAGCACCACCGGACGGCCGTGCCGGGCGCCGACCCCGGTGGCCGTCCCGGTGTCCGCCGAGAGGTGGACGTCCTGGCGGGCCATCGGGCGCAGGCCCTCGCGGAAGATCGCCGCCAGGTGCCGGTCGGCGGTGCCGTGGTAGAGCACGGGCGGCGGCACGGTGGCGGTCAGGCCGAGGTCGACCGCCACCGTGTGGCCCTGGTTGGCGCGGATCGAGAGACCGTCCGGCGAGTAGCCGAAGCGGCGCTTGTTGTTGGTCGCCACGACGTGGTCCAGCTCGGCCCGGGTGAGCGGCCGGCCCCGGGCGGCGAGCCCGGCGAGCAGCTCGTCGACCCGGACCCAGCCGGACGCGTCCAGCGCGACCCCCGCCAGCCCGGGCTCGTGCCGCAGGATCCGCGACAGCATCTTGCTCGACCTGACCAGGCGCTTCTCGTCCATCATGTCTCTCGTATCCCCCGTCGGTCAGCGGCTAAGAGGCCTGGCTGACCGAACTCATGTTGAAGTCCGTGACACGCACGGGTGGCATCGCGGTGCGGGTGACGTTGTCGCTCCACTCGCGGGGCAGGCAGCGTTCGGTGCGGCCCACCTCGGTGATCCGGTTCAGCAGGTCCACCGGGGACTCGTTGAACCGGAAGTTGTTGACCTCGCCGACGACCTCGCCGTTCTCCACCAGGTAGACGCCGTCCCGGGTGAGCCCGGTGAGCAGCAGCGTCGCCGGGTCCACCTCGCGGATGTACCAGAGGCAGGTGAGCAGCAGGCCGCGCTCGGTGCGGGCGATCATCTCGTCCAGCGTCGGCGCGGACTCCTGGTCGGCCGTCTCCAGTACGAGGTTGTCGATCGCCGGGCGCAGCGGCAGGCCGGTGAGGGCGGCCGCCTGGCGGGTGGTGACCAGGTCGTTCAGCACGCCCTCGCGGATCCACTCGGTGGCGGTGATCGGCTGGCCGTTGTCGAAGACCGAGTAGTCCCCGCCGGAGGAGTGGGTGAGCACGAACGGCGCGGCCTCCAGGCCGGGTGCGCGCGGGTCGGAGCGCAGGGTCAGCGGCAGGGCGCTGAGCTTGTCGCCGATCCGGGTGCCTCCGCCGGGCTTGGAGAAGACCGTCCGGCCCTCCCGGGCGTCCCGGCCGCCGGAGGACCAGTTGAGGACGATCAGCAGGTCGGCGACGGCCGAGGGCGGCAGCAGCGCCTCGTACCGCCCGGCGGGCAGGTCCACCTTGCGGGCGCCCCAGCCGAGCCGCCTGGTCAGCTCGGTGTGCAGGCCGGCGACGTCGACGTCGGCGAAGTCCCGGGTGGAGGCGCCCACCCAGGCGGAGCTGGAGAGGTCGGCGGTCTTGGCGTTGATCTCGACCATGCCGGTGGGCTGGTCGTGGCGCAGCCGCAGGCCGGTGGAGCTGCCCAGGTAGCTGGAGGTCATCTCGTGCCGGGCGAAGCCGTACAGGAGCTGGCCCTGGGCCGCGGCGCGGGCGAAGGCCTCGCCGAGGGCCGGGCCGAAGGCGTCGAACACCTCGATGGAGGTCAGCGCGGGCGGCTCGGTGAAGTCCGGCGAGGAGGGCCCGCCGGCGATCAGCGGCTGGGCGTCCTCGGCCGGTCCGGCCGCGCGGGCGGCCTCCTCGGCGGCCCGTACCAGGCCCTCCACCTCCGCCGCGGTGACGGCCTCGCGGGAGACCACGCCGGAGGCGGTGCCCTCGGAGCCGGCCACGGTGGCGATCACGGTGAGGCGGCGGCCGCGGGTGACGCCGTTGGTGGTCAGGGCGTTGCCGGCCCAGCGCAGGTTGGCGGTGGACTCCTCGTCGGCGATCACCACGCAGCCGTCGGCGCGGGAGAGGCCGAGCGCCAGCTCGACGAGTTCGTGGGGCTGCTTCGCGGTCATCAGTGACCCGCCTCCTGCTGGGTGTTGAGCACGTTGACGTTGCGGAACAGCGCCGACGGGCAGCCGTGGCTGACCGCCGCGATCTGACCGGGCTGCGCCTTGCCGCAGTTGAAGGCGCCGCCGAGGAAGTAGGTCTGCGGGCCGCCGACCGCCGCCATCGAGCCCCAGAAGTCGGTGGTGGTGGCCTGGTAGGCGAAGTCCTTGACCTGGCCCGCGAGTTCGCCGTCCTTGATGGCGTAGGCGCGCTGCCCGGTGAACTGGAAGTTGTACCTCTGCTGGTCGATCGACCAGGAACGGTCGCCGACGATGTAGAGGCCGTTCTCGACCTGGCCGACCAGGCCCGCGGTGTCCGGGCCGTCGGCGGCCGGCCGGAGCGAGACGTTGGCCATCCGCTGCACCGGGACGTGCGCGGGGGAGTCGGCGAAGGCGCAGCCGTTGGAGCGCTCGAAGCCCTTCAACGCGGCGATGCGGCGGTCGAGCTGGTAGCCGACCAGGACGCCGTCCCTGACCAGGTCCCAGGACTGGGTGGCCACGCCCTCGTCGTCGTAGCCGATGGTGGACAGGCCGTGCTCGGCGGTGCGGTCGCCGGTGACGTGCATCAGCTCGGAGCCGTACTTCAGCGAGCCGAGCTGGTCGAAGGTGGCGAAGGAGGTGCCGGCGTAGGCGGCCTCGTAGCCGAGCGCGCGGTCCAGTTCGGTGGCGTGGCCGATCGACTCGTGGATGGTCAGCCAGAGGTTGGTCGGGTCGATCACTAGGTCGTAGCGGCCGGCCTCGACGCTCGGGGCCCGCATCTTCTCGGCCAGCAGGACGGGCAGTTCGGCGAGTTCGGCGTCCCAGTCCCAGCCGGTGCCGGTGACGTACTCGTAGCCGCGGCCGACCGGCGGGGCCAGGGTCGTCATCGAGTCGAAGGCGCCGGTGCGCTCGTCGACCGAGGTGGCCTCCAGGTCGGAGTGCACCCGGATCCGCTGCTGGGTGGTCACCGTGCCGGCGGTGTCCGCGTAGAACTTGTTCTCCTGGACGGTCCGCAGGGCCGCCTGGACGTGCGAGACGCCCTCGGCGGCCAGCAGCCGGGAGCTGCGCTCGGCGAGCAGCGCGGTCTTCTCGGCGTCCGGCACCTCGAAGGGGTTGACCTCGTACGCGGAGACCCAGGTGACGTCCCGGTGGACCGGCTCGCCGGCCAGCTCGACCCGCTCGGTGGAGCCGGCCGCCCGGCTGATCCCGCCGGAGAGGCGGGCCACCGCGACGGCCTGCTCGGCGACCCGGGCCGCCGCGTCGGGGGTGAGGTCGACACCGGCGGCGAAGCCCCAGGCGCCGTCCAGCACCACCCGGACGGCGAAACCGAGCTGCACGCTGTCGGAGGTGCCGGCCGGACGCGCGTCGCGCAGCCGCCAGGAGGCGCTGCGGATCCGCTCCAGGCGGAAGTCGGCGTGGCTCGCGCCCAGTTCGCGGGCGCGGGCGAGGGCGGCGTCGGCGAGGGGCCGCAGCGGCAGGGCGAGGAACGCCGGGTCGACGGCGCGCCCGTGCGGGGCACCGGAGCGATCGGCCGGAGGGATCGGAGGCAATCGGGCTCCCAGGTCGCGGAGGGTGGCGGTGCGGCGCCACAGGGGCGCCCGCACCGCATCATTTCCCGTCCACCGGGTTTCCGGCCAGCGCATTTCGACCGGTGCGCCGCAGTGAGGGACCGTCCGGTCGGGCCTCCGGTGCCCGGCTCCGCGGCCCTCGGGCCCGGGCCGTCAGCCGACGGTCTCCCACCAGCCGTCCAGCTCCGGCGGGTTGTCGACGTCGACCCGCTCGCCGGGGCGCGGCACGGCCAGCGGGACGGCCTGCTCCTTGGCGGCCTTCACCAGCCGTTCGATCGGCTCGGCCCACGGGTGCAGGCCCAGGTTGAAGGTGCACCAGTGGACCGGCACCAGCAGGCCGGCGGTCAGGTCCCGGTGCGCGAGGACGGCGTCCTCGGGGGTCATGTGGATGTCCGCCCAGGCCGCGTCGTAGGCGCCGATCTGGACCAGCGCGGCGTCGAAGGGGCCGTGCTGCGCGCCGATCCGGGCGTAGCCCTCGAAGTAGCCGGAGTCGCCGGTGTAGAAGACCTTGCGGTTCGGGCCGGCGATCACCCAGGAGCCCCACAGGGTGGTGTTGCGGGTCAGCCCGCGGCCGGAGAAGTGGTGCGCCGCGGTCAGGGTGAGCACCAGGTCGCCCAGGGTGCAGGTCTCGTCCCAGTCCAGCTCGATGATCCGGTGCTCGGGGACGCCCCAGCGGCGCAGGTGGGCGCCGATGCCGAGCGGCACCGCGAAGGGCGCGGACTGGCTGCGCACCAGGCGCTTGACCGTCGCCATGTCCAGGTGGTCGTAGTGGTCGTGCGAGATCAGCACCGCGTCGACCTGGGGCAGCTCCTCCAGCCCGACCGGCACCGGGTGCAGCCGCTTGGGGCCGACGTGCGCGGCAGGGGAGCAGCGGTCGCTCCAGACCGGGTCGAGCAGCACCCGGAAGCCCTCGATCTCCACCAGCGCGGAGGCGTGCCCGTACCAGGTGACCTCCACGCCCTCGGCGGCCGGCCCGGGCGGGGTGGCGGGGCGGACGGTCGGCACCGGGTGGGCGGGGACGCGGCCGGCCCGCTCGAACAGCATCCGGCGGGCGGTGGCGCCGTCGAAGCCGGGGGCGCCGGTGGCGCGGGCGAGCGCGGAGGGCGCGTTGTGGAAGACGCCGTCGCGGTACTGCGGGGAGTTGCGCACCCGCTCCTCGCGCTCGCCGTCCGGCCGTCGCCCGAACGCCGCCGGCAGGTCGCGCAGCGACCAGGCGGTCGCGCCCAGGCCGGCCGCCAGGGCGGTGAGGGCCAGCAGTCGTCCGCGTCGGTGGGTGCTCCCGGGCCGTGCCTTGGTCATCCGCTCTGCCTTCGTCGCTCGCCGGGATGGTCGGGGATCGGTACGGCCGGTCCCGGGCCGGCCCCGCACCACGGGGGCAACGGGTGCGCCCGCCCGTGTTGTTCCCGTACAGTCGCCCCGATCCGGGCAGCGCCCGGGCCTGGGCGGTCTCCGTCGCCGGGACGGCACGGACGGGTACGGATTGTCGGATTGCGACAGATCCGCCGGGGCGGCGCTGTGGGAGACCGATGCGCCGCCGTCGCCGACCGCCCGATAGCGTCACACTGCGTACGCATTCCGACGTACGCGCTCACTCACGGAGAGAGGTGGATCGTTGAGCCGCTCGGTTCTCGTCACCGGAGGAAACCGGGGCATCGGCCTCGCGATCGCCCAGGCCTTCGCCGAAGCGGGCGACAAGGTGGCCATCACCAGCCGCTCGGGCGAGGTGCCCGAGGCGCTGGCCAAGTACGACGTCCTCGCGGTGCGCTGCGACATCACGGACGCCGGGCAGGTCGACGCCGCCTTCACCGAGATCGAGCAGAAGCACGGTGCGGTCGAGGTGCTGGTCGCCAACGCGGGCATCACCAAGGACACGCTGATGCTGCGCATGTCCGAGGAGGACTTCACCTCCGTCGTGGACACCAACCTGACCGGCACCTTCCGGGTGGTCAAGCGCGCGTCCAAGCTGATGATGCGCGCCAGGAAGGGCCGCGTCGTGCTGATCTCGTCCGTGGTGGGCCTGTCCGGCTCCCCGGGCCAGGCCAACTACGCCGCCTCCAAGGCCGGCCTGGTCGGCTTCGCCCGGTCGCTGGCGCGCGAGCTCGGCCCGCGCAACATCACCGTCAACGTGGTCGCCCCCGGCTTCGTCGACACCGACATGACCGCCGTGCTCAGTGACGAGCGCCGCGCGGAGATCGTCGCGGGCGTGCCGCTGGGCCGCTACGCGGCGCCCGCCGAGGTCGCCTCCACCGTGCGGTTCCTCGGGTCGGACGAGGCCGCGTACATCACTGGAGCCGTCATTCCCGTCGACGGCGGATTGGGCATGGGTCACTGATCATGAGTGGAATCCTCGAAGGCAAGCGGATCCTGATCACCGGTGTGCTGATGGAGTCCTCCATCGCCTTCCACACCGCCAAGCTCGCGCAGGAGCAGGGCGCGGAGATCATCCTCACCGCCTTCCCGCGCCCGAGCCTGACCGAGCGGATCGCCCGGAAGCTGCCGAAGCCGGTCAAGGTGCTGGAGCTGGACGTCTCCAACCCGGAGCAGCTGGCCGGCATCGCCGACCAGGTCCGCGAGCACCTGCCGACCCTGGACGGCATCGTCCACTCGATCGGCTTCGCCCCGCAGGACGCGCTGGGCGGCAACTTCCTGGACACCCCGTGGGAGTCCGTGGCCACCGCGATGCACGTCTCGGCGTACTCGCTGAAGTCGCTGACCACGGCGCTGCTGCCGCTGATGCAGGACGGCGGTTCGGTGGTCGGCCTGACCTTCGACGCGCAGTACGCCTGGCCGCAGTACGACTGGATGGGCCCGGCCAAGGCCGCCCTGGAGTCGACCAACCGCTACCTGGCGCGCTACCTGGGCGACCGGGACATCCGCTGCAACCTGATCTCGGCCGGTCCGATCGGCTCGATGGCCGCCAAGTCCATCCCGGGCTTCGGCGACCTGGCCGACACCTGGAACCACCGCTCCCCGCTGAAGTGGGACCTGAGCGACCCGGAGCCGGCCGGCCGCGGCATCGTCGCGCTGCTGTCGGACTGGTTCCCGAAGACCACTGGCGAGATCATCCACGTCGACGGCGGTCTGCACGCCATCGGCGCCTGACGCTCCGCCCGTACGCCGCTGCCCGGCCCTCCCTCGCGGGGGTGCCGGGCAGCGGCGTTCCGGGTGGACGCCGGCGCGGTCAGACGTCCGCGGTGCCGCAGGCGCCGATGGCGCGGCCGGCCTCGACGGAGGCGCGCTGGGCGTCGCCGTCCCGGATGGCCTCCAGGATGGTGTGGTGGCCGATGTAGCGCTCGGCGATCAGCTCGGGGCCGACGTCGTGCCGCAGGTGCTCGCGGGTGACCTCGCCGAGGTCGGCGTAGACGGCGAGCAGGACGTCGTTGTGGGCGGCGGCCACCACGGCCTGGTGGAAGGCGGCGTCGGCCTGGACGAAGTCCTCGGCGTCGCCGGAGTGCCAGGCGGCCTCCCGGCGGGCCAGGGCGCCGTCCAGGAGCTCCAGGTCGCGCGGGGTGCGGCGGTGGGCGGCGAGGCCCGCGGCCGAGGTCTCCAGGGCCGCCCGCAGCTCGGCGACCTGGTCCTGGCCGGCGTCGGCGAAGCGGCGGTGCATCACGCCGGCCAGCTCGCTGGTGGCCAGCACGTACGTGCCGGAGCCCTGGCGGATGTCGAGCAGCCCGTTGTGGGCGAGGGCGCGGACGGCCTCGCGGACGGTGTTGCGGGCGACGCCGAGCTGTTCGACCAGGGCGGCCTCGGTGGGGATGCGCGAGCCGACCGGCCACTCCCCGGAAGTGATCTGGGCACGCAGCTGTGCGATCACCTGGTCGGACAGCGGGGTGCGCCTCGGCGAGGACAGCGCCACGGGGGACTCCTTGCGGCTACGGCTCGGGTGGGGCCTGGGTGGGAGGTGGCCGGTGGATGAACGGTCGGCACATCATGCCAATTCCAAGGTGCATCAATTCATCCCATCATTCTATGATGCTCTCTATGCCCGCAGCAGACACCACCGCTTCCTCCCGGACCGAGAGCCGGCCGCCGACCGAAGAGCGGCCCGCCGCCTCCGGCTCCGCCAAGTACCTCGGCGTGCTGTTCGCCGTCGCGATCGCCGCCGCCGCCTTCAACCTGCGCCCCGTGGTCACCAGCCTCGGGCCGCTGCTCAAGCAGGTCCGCGACGACCTCGGGATGAACCCGACGCTCGCCGGGCTGCTCACCGCCGTCCCGTCGCTCTGCTTCGGGCTGTTCGGCTTCGCCGCGCCCGCGGCGGCCCGTCGGATCGGTCCGATCGCGGTCGTCACGGCGGGCATGGGCGCCATCACGGCGGGCGTGCTGGCCCGCTCGTTCGCCGGCGGCACCGCCGTGTTCCTGCTGCTCACCGCCCTCGCCCTGGCCGGGGTGGCGGTCTCCAACGTGCTGCTGCCGGTGGTGATCAAGCGGTACTTCCCGGACCGGGTCGGGCCGATGATCGGCCTCTACTCGATGGCGCTGTCCGCCGGCACCGCGCTGGCCGCCGCCGTCGCCGTGCCGCTGACCAAGTCGCTCGGCGGCGACTGGCGCTACGGCCTGGGCGTCTGGGCCGTCCTGGGGGCGCTCGCCCTGGTGCTCTGGCTGTTCGTGCTGATCGCCAAGCGGGAGCGCGGCGAGCGGGCCGGCGGCGCCGCCGCCCCCGTCCGGCTGCCGATCACCCGCAGCCGGACCGCCTGGGCGCTGGCCGGGTACTTCGGCCTCCAGGCCACCGGCGCGTACGTGGTCATGGGCTGGATGTCGCAGATCTTCCAGGACGCCGGCATCGGCGAGGGCACCACCGGCGTGCTGCTCGCGGTCACCATGGTGATCGGCGTGCCGGTCTCCTTCGTGCTGCCCAACCTGGCCGCCCGCCGCGGCGACCAGCGGCTGTTCGTGGTGCTGCTGGCCTGCTGCGGCATCGCCGGGTACGCCGGTCTGGCGATCGCCCCGGCCGGGGGCGCCTGGCTCTGGGCGGTCCTGCTGGGCCTGTCCAACTGCGCCTTCCCGCTGGTGCTGACCATGATCGGACTGCGGGCCCGGTCCGCGGGCGGGGTCGCGCAGCTCTCCGCCTTCGCCCAGGGCATCGGCTACCTGGTGTCCATCCCGGGCCCGATCCTGGTCGGCTGGCTCTACGGGGCCACCGGCGAGTGGTACTGGCCGCTGGGCTTCCTGTCGCTGCTGCTGGTGCCGCAGATGCTGTTCGGCCTGCGCGCGGCGCGGGCCCGGCACATCGAGGACGAGGCGGTGCACCCGGCGGAGCGGGCCGCGGCGTGACGCCCCCGCCGGGGGTGTGAGGACGCGCGGGGAGGGCCGGGCCCCGACGGGCGGGTCAAGACCCGGCCAAGGGGGCGGGGTCGGCGGACGGCGGGCGTGTTCGGAGTGGGAGACTTCCGGACATGCCCGTTCTCGATCCCAACCCCACCGACGGCCGCAAGCAGCTCGGCCGCATCGCCCTCGCCTTCGCCGCCATCGCGGTGCTGGTGTCGATCATCGCCACCGTCGCCGCCACGATGGGCTGACGGACGGCCGTACGCCGGCTGACGCCCCGGTGAACGGGGCATGGTGACACGGGTCGTCCCTCGGAGTGGCGGCATCCCGGGGCATCGCGCCGCCGGGCCGCTTTTCTGCCAAGCTTGCTGGGTATGAGCGCCGACACGCCCCGCAGGATCATCGTTCTCCGCCATGCCAAGGCCGACTGGCCGAACGGCGTGGACGACCACGACCGGCCGCTGGCCGACCGGGGCCGTCACCAGGCCCCGGACGCCGGCCGCTGGCTGGTCGACTCCGGCATCAGCCCCGACTACGTGCTCTGCTCGACCGCGCTGCGCGCCCGCGAGACCTGGAAGCTGGCGGTGCACGAACTGCCGCAGCGGCCGCTCCGGACGGTGTACGAGGAGCGGGTCTACGAAGCCAGCCCCGGGGAGATCATCGCCGTCCTCCAGGAGACCCCGGAGGAGTACGCGGACGTGGTGCTGGTCGGCCACAACCCGGGCGTGCTGGGGCTGACCCAGGTGCTGGCCGGGGACGCGGGCGATCCGGACGCGCTGGAGCGGCTGCGCCTCGGGGGCTTCCCGACGGCGGCGGTCGCGGTGCTCAGCTTCAGCGGCTCCTGGAAGGGCGTCGAGCCGGGCGTGGCCCAGCTGGTCTCGTACCACACGCCGCAGGACTGACCGCGGGACCGTACACGAGGGGCGCGCGGATCGAATCCGCGCGCCCCTCTGGTACGTCCACAGGCCCTCTCCGGGCGGCCGCCTCACTCCATCGGCCGCCGGGCGGGCCCTACTCGGTCGGGGTGCCGTGCAGCGCGTCGGCGGCCTCGACCTCCTCGCGGGTGATGCCCAGCAGGTACAGCACGGTGTCCAGGAACGGCACGTTCACCGCGGTGTCGGCGGCCTCCCGCACCACCGGCTTGGCGTTGAACGCCACCCCGAGGCCAGCCGCGTTCAGCATGTCCAGGTCGTTGGCGCCGTCGCCGATCGCCACCGTCTGCTCCAGCGGCACCTTCGCCTGCTCGGCGAAGCGGGCCAGCCAGCGGGCCTTGCCCGCCCGGTCCACGATCTCGCCGACCACCCGGCCGGTGAACCGGCCGTCCACCACCTCCAGGGTGTTCGCGGCCGCGAAGTCCAGCCCCAGCTGCTCCACCAGGTGGTCGGTGACCTGGGTGAAGCCGCCGGACACCACCGCGACCTGGTAGCCGAGGCGCTGGAGCGTACGGATCAGGGTGCGCGCGCCCGGCGTGAAGCGGACCTCGGCGCGCACCTTCTCGGTCACCGAGGCGTCCAGCCCGGCCAGCAGCGCCACCCGGGCCCGCAGCGACTCGGCGAAGTCCAGCTCCCCGCGCATCGCCGCCGCCGTCACCGCGGCGACCTCCTCCTCGCAGCCCGCGTGGGCGGCGAACAGCTCGATCACCTCGTCCTGGATGAGCGTGGAGTCCACGTCCATGACCACCAGGCGCTTGGCCCGGCGCTCCAGCCCGGCGGCGACCACCGCGACGTCCACCCGCTGGGTGGCCGCCTCCTGGGCCAGCGCGGCCCGCAGCTCGTCGGTGGCCACACCGGAGACGGCCAGCTCGACCGCCGTCACCGGGTACTTGGCGAGCCGGAAGACACGGTCGATGTTGCCGTCCGAGGCGGTGATCCGGGAGGTGAGCGCGGAGACGGCGGCGGCGGTCAGCGGGTTGCCGAGCACCGTGACGTGCGAACGGCCCTCACGGCGCGGCCGGTTGTCACCGATGCCGGAGAGGATCTCGGCCTGGAGCTTCTGCTCGTCGGCCCAGCGGTGGACGGTGGCCCGCAGCCCGCCCTCGGCGCCGGGTGCGGTGGGCGGGGTGACCAGGGCGCACAGCGTGATGCGCCCACGGGTGACGACCTGCTCGATGTCGATGACGTCGACGCCGAAACCGGCCAGCGTCGTGAAGAGGCCGGCGGTGATGCCGGGACGGTCCTTGCCGAACACCTTGACGAGCAGGGTGCGCTCGTCCGCGGTCCGGTGCTGGGCGGCGGGGAGGGGCTCAGCGGCCAGGGGCGATGCGTTCATGGTGCCTCCCACGCTACCGGGCGCCCGAGGCCCCGGGAGCACCCGTCCCACCTCGCGGGACGCCGCAGGTCCGGGCTCGGTAGCAGCCTGGTCACAGTCGCCCGGGCCGACTTTCACCGGCGGTCGGAGGGCTGGAATGATTCCCCCGGCAGTCACAGGAACATCGCGGCCCCGGCCGGGGCCACAATTCGGGGGAACCGAGAGAGCGGGGCAGGCGAGCAGTGCCGCAACTCGTCATCGAGATCAACGGACAGCAGCGGACTCTGGAGCCCGGGCGGTCCTACACCATCGGGCGAAACCCGCAGTCGGACTTCACGTTCGACGACGCGAGGGTCTCCTGGCAGCACGGGACCATCGGCTTCAACGGCAGCGGTTGGCAGCTGGACGACCACGGCAGCACCAACGGAACGTACGTGGCCGGCGCCCGCACCCTCCAGGCCCAGCTGTTCCCCGGCGCCGTGGTGAACCTGGGCAACCCGGAGAACGGCCCCCGGCTCGGCTTCTCCGCGCCCGCGCAGGCCGCCGCCCCGCACGCCGCGGCCCCGCAGGCCACCCCGATGCACGAGGCCGCCACCAGCCGCGGCCCGGTGCCCACGCCCCAGCAGCCCGCCCCGCAGCAGGGCTGGCCGCAGCACGACCCGTACCAGCAGCAGCCGCAGCAGGCCTGGCCCGGCCAGCAGCAGGCCCAGCCGCCGTTCCCGCAGCAGCAGTACGCGCCGCCGCAGGACCGGCCGGCCCCGCAGCAGCAGCCCCAGCCCCAGCACGGCGGCTTCCCGCAGCAGGGCTTCCCGCCCCCGCCGCACGACGGCGGGCCGCAGCCGACCATCATCCGCAACCTGACCTCGGCGATGCGCACCGTCCGGATCGGCCGCGCGCTCGATAACGACATCGTGGTGTCCGACCTCCAGGTCTCCCGCCACCACGCCGAGCTGCGCCAGCTCCCGGACGGCCGCTACGAGATCGTCGACCTCGGCAGCCACAACGGCATCTTCCTCAACGGCCAGCGGGTGCAGCGTCAGCTGATGGGCCCGCAGGACCGGCTGACGGTCGGCCACTCCGGCTTCGTCCTGGTCGGCGACCAGCTGCAGGAGTTCGTCGACACCGGCGCCGTCTCCTTCTCCGCCCGCCACCTGACCGTCGAGGTCGACCACAAGGGCGGCAAGAAGGTCCTGCTCGACGACGTCAGCTTCGGCGTCCCGGAGAAGTCCCTGGTGGCCGTCATCGGCCCGTCCGGCTCCGGCAAGTCGACCCTGCTGCGCGCCCTCACCGGCTACCGCCCGGCCGACCGCGGCGAGGTGCTGTACGACGGCCGCAACCTCTACAAGCAGTTCGCCGAACTCCGCTCGCGCATCGGCCTGGTGCCGCAGTCCGAGATCCTGCACCGCGAGCTCACCGTCCGGAAGGGCCTCAAGTACGCGGCCCGGCTGCGCTTCCCCGGGGACACCGAGGCGAAGGAGCGCGAGGCCCGGATCGACGAGGTGCTGTACGAGCTGCGTCTCGACAAGCGCGCCGACAACAAGATCACCGCGCTCTCCGGCGGCCAGCAGAAGCGCGTCTCGGTCGCCCTGGAGCTGCTCACCAAGCCCTCGCTGATCTTCCTGGACGAGCCCACCTCGGGCCTCGACCCGGGCATGGACCGCGAGGTCATGCAGATGCTGCGCGGCCTGGCCGACGACGGCCGCACGATCCTGGTCGTCACCCACTCGGTGGCCGAACTCGCGCTCTGCGACCGGCTGCTGGTGATGGCGCCGGGCGGCTCGGTGGCCTACTTCGGCCCGCCGGACGAGGCGCTGCACTTCTTCGGGTACGAGACCTGGGCGGACGTCTTCCAGGCCTTCGAGAACTACCCGGACCACGACTGGGCCGGCCGCTACCGCGGTTCGGTGCACTACCAGCAGTACTCCGCCCCGACCGTCGAGGCGGGCGAGGTGCAGCACGTCCAGGTCGCCCAGGAGGCCGTCAAGCCGCCCAAGCCGCAGAGCTGGGGCTCGCAGCTGTGGACCCTGATGCGCCGCTACATGTCGGTGCTCGCCTCGGACCGCGGCTTCCTGGCCCTGTCGGTGCTGCTGCCCGCGGTGATCGGCGCGGTCAGCGTGCTGATCCCCAACGAACCCGGGCTCGCGCCCAACCCGAACACCCAGCTCCACCTCAACAACGGGGCCGCGACGATCCTGCTGATCCTGGCGATCGGCGCCTGCTTCTCCGGAGCGGCCAACTCGGTCCGCGAGCTGATCAAGGAACGGGCGATCTACGAACGGGAACGGGCCACCGGGCTCTCCCGCTCGGCGTACATGATGTCCAAGATCATCGTGCTGGGCTTCTTCAGCGTGATCCAGGGCGCGATCATCTCCGCCGTCGGCTTCCTGCCGCGCAAGCTCCCCGAGCACGGCCTGCTCGTCAAGAACCTGCCGATCGTCGAGATGACCGTCGGCATGATCCTGCTCAGCTTCGCCGCGATGATGTTCGGCCTGATGATCTCCGCGCTGGTGAAGACCGCCGAGAAGACCATGCCGCTGCTGGTCATGTTCGCCATCGTCCAGGTCGTCTTCACCGGCTGCCTCTTCCAGATCTTCAGCAAGCCCGGCCTGGAGCAGGTCGCCTGGCTGATGCCGGCCCGCTGGGGCACCGGCATCGTGTCCACCACGCTGGACCTGTCCACGCTCATGGGCCCCTGGAACAAGGACTTCCAGAACCCCAACTACGACCCGCTCTGGAAGCACAGCGTCGCCCAGTGGGCGATCGACGCGGGCGTGCTGGTGGCCATCTCGGTCGTCATCGGCGTCCTCGTCACCCGGCTCCAGCGCCGGCACGAGCCCGAGGTCATGCAGAAGGGCTGACCCCTTCCCCGACGTCTCGGACGGCAGTCCGAGGGGCGGTCCTCCCACCCGGGAGGGCCGCCCCTCCGCGTTTCCGGACGGGCCCTCCCGGGGCGCGGGTCCTAGGTCCCCGGACCCGGGCCCGGGGCGGCCGGGGACGGACGCGGCGGCCGTCACGGCGGCGGTAGTTTGACCGTATGCCCAGCACCACCGGAGACCACGCGGCCCACCACGGCCCGCTGCCCGCCTGCGAACCGTGCCTGGCCGGGATCGAGGCCGTCAGCCAGGCGCTGCTCGCCATGAGCCGGCACCTGGAGGTCCGCGAGGTGCTGCGCCGCATCACCGCCTCCGCCCGCGGCCTGCTCGGCGCCGAGTACGCCGCCCTCGGCGTGCCCGACGACCACGGCGGCTTCGCCCAGTTCGTCGTCGACGGCGTCACCGACGAGCAGTGGCGGGCGATCGGCCCGCTGCCCCGGCAGCACGGCGTGCTCGCCGCGATGCTGCACGAGACCGGCCCCACCCGGCTGGTGGACGTCCGCAAGGCGCCCGCCTTCGAGGGGTGGCCCGAGGCCCACCCCGACATGGACGCCTTCCTCGGCATGCCGATCCTGGACACCGACGCGGCCGAGGACGAGCCGCAGGTGATGGGCGTCATCTTCCTCGCCAACAAGCGCGGCGGCGGCCAGTTCACCGACCACGACGAGGAACTGCTGCGGATCCTCGCCGCGCACGCCGGCCTCGCCCTGTCCAACGCCCGGCTGTACGAGCGCAGCCGCGAGCTCACGCTGGCCGGCGAGCGGGCCCGGATCGCCCACGACCTGCACGACGCCGTCTCGCAGAAGCTCTTCTCGCTCCGCCTCACGGCCAAGGCGGCCGCCAAGCTCGTCGACCGCGACCCGGCCCGGGCCCGCGCCGAACTCGCCGAGGTCGCCCGGCTGGCCGCCGAGGCCGCCGACGAACTGCGCGCCGTCGTCGTGGAGCTGCGCCCCGCCGCCCTGGAGGAGGACGGGCTCAGCGCCACCCTCGCCTCCCAGGTGCAGGTCCTCGACCGGGCGCACACCGCCGACGTCGCCTTCGCCGCCGACGGCGTCCGGGCGCTGCCGCCCGCCCAGGAGGCCGCGCTGCTGAGGGTCGCCCAGGAGGCGCTGCACAACGCGCTGCGCCACTCCGGCGCCCGCCGGGTCACCGTCACCCTGGCCGGGACGCCCGCGCGCGGCGCCGTGCTGCGGGTGCACGACGACGGGCGCGGCTTCGACCCGGAGTCCGTCCGACGGGCCGGCCGCCACCTCGGCCTGGCCTCGATGCGCGACCGCGCGGCCGCCGTCGGCGGCACGCTCACCCTGGAGTCGGCCCCCGGTCGGGGGACGCTCGTCGAGATGGAGGTCCCCGGTGCCTGAGAGCACACCGTCGATCCGCGTCCTGCTGGTCGACGACCACCAGGTCGTCCGGCGCGGGCTGCGCACCTTCCTGGAGGTCCAGGACGACATCGAGGTGGTCGGGGAGGCCGCCGACGGGGCGGAGGGCGTCGAACGGGCCCGTGAACTCGACCCCGACGTCGTCCTGATGGACCTCAAGATGCCCGGCGTCGACGGCATCGAGGCGCTGCGCACCCTCAAGGGGGAGGGCAGCCGGGCCCGGATCCTGATCGTCACCAGCTTCACCGAGCACCGCACGATGGTCCCCGCGCTGCGGGCCGGCGCCGCCGGGTACGTCTACAAGGACGTCGACCCGGAGGCGCTGGCCGGCGCGATCCGCTCGGTGCACGCCGGCCACGTCCTGCTCCAGCCCGAACTGGCCGCCGCCCTGCTCTCCGACGACGGCCCGCGCGCCCCCCAGGGCCGCGGCGGCACGCTCACCGAGCGCGAGCGCGAGGTGCTCGGCCACATCGCCGACGGCCGCTCCAACCGGGAGATCGCCCGCAGCCTCCACCTGTCGGAGAAGACCGTGAAGACCCACGTGTCCAACATCCTCATGAAGCTGGACCTGGCCGACCGCACCCAGGCGGCACTCTGGGCCGTCCGCCACGGCGAGACCCGCGAGGCGTAGCGCGCCGGGGGTGCCCCTCCGCTCAGCGGTCGTCCCGCTCGTCGACGAGGGCGTTGTAGGCGGCCACCTGGGCGCGCCGGGCGGTGCGCCGCAGCGGGGCCAGGGCGGACTGCCGGGCCGCCATCTCGGAGGCGCTGACGGCGGCGCCGTGCCCGCCGGAGGCGATGGCGAGCAGGGCGGACACCTGGCGGGCCGACTCCAGGACGCGGACGGCCCGGGGCGGATAGCCGGGGGCCAGCGGCTCGCTGTGGCCGCGTCGGCGGTAGGCGTCGAGGGCGCGCAGGGCCTCGGGCCCGGCACCGGCCACGTCGAGACGGGTGAGCAGGACGGTCGCCTCCCGCAGCCCCTCCGCCAGCTCGCGCTCGGCCTCGTGGAGCGACGGGACGTCCGCCGGAGGTGTGTCGTTGACCTCATGGCAGCGCCACAGCACGGTGGCCGAGCGGTCGCCGGCCGGCCCGTACTCCTCCACCTCCGGCACCAGCCCGAGCGGTGCGCCGACGGCCAGGACGGCCTCGCCGGCCCGCATGGCCTGCTCGTTGAAGGCCTTCGGGCCGGTCAGTCCGAGCGGGTGCCCGGCCGAGGGCAGCGCGAGGCGCAGGCCCTTCACGCCGAGCACCCGCAGCCGCCCCAGTGCCCAGGTCAGCCCGTGCTGCTCGCCGGGCCCGTCGCCGGGCAGGCCGGTGACCCGGTGGCGCTCGTCGGCGCCCAGGACGGCCGCGGCGGCGTCGTCCGGCGGCACCAGGCCCGCCAGCTGGGCGTTGCCCCATGCGGTGAGCCGCCCCGAACGGGGCTCTTCGTACGGATTGTCGGCTGGAGTCACGAGCATCCGGCCAGCCTACGGAATCGCCGGTCATCCGCGTGGCGTAGGTTTGCCCATGCGTGTGCGGCGCACCCACCCCGTGCCCACCGGCTGCCGGAGTAGGCTCGCCGCCCGCACCGACGGCCGAGAATCTTGTTTTTTGGGGAAGGCATAGGCATGAGCGACGTGCTGGAGCTGGTTGACGTATCCGTGGTCCGGGAGGGGCGCGCGCTGGTCGACCAGGTCTCGTGGTCCATCTCCGAGGGCGAGCGCTGGGTCATCCTGGGACCGAACGGCGCCGGCAAGACCACGCTGTTGCAGATCGCCTCCTCGTACCTGTTCCCGACCTCGGGCAAGGTCACGGTGCTGGGCGAGAAGCTCGGCGAGATCGACGTCTTCGAGCTGCGCTCCCGGATCGGTCTGGCCGGCGCCGCCATGTTCGACAAGCTGCCGGCCGAGCAGACCGTGCTGCAGACCGTCCTCACCGCCGCGTACGGCATGACGGTCACCTGGCAGGAGACCTACGAGCAGTCGGACGAGTCCCGCGCCCTGGCCCTGCTCGACCGCCTCGGCATGGCCAACCTCACCGACCGGAAGTTCGGCACCCTCTCCGAGGGCGAGCGCAAGCGCACCCTGATCGCCCGCGCCCTGATGACCGACCCCGAGCTGCTGCTGCTCGACGAGCCCGCCGCCGGCCTGGACCTCGGCGGCCGCGAGGACCTGGTCCGCCGGCTCGGCGCGCTCGCCCAGGACGAGTTCGCCCCGGCGATGGCGATGGTCACCCACCACGTCGAGGAGATCGCGCCCGGCTTCACCCACGTCCTGATGATCCGTCAGGGCAAGGTGCTCACGGCCGGCCCGATCGACACCGAGCTGACCGCCCGCAACCTCTCCAAGTGCTTCGGCCTGCCGCTGACCCTGGAGCGGCACGGAGACCGCTGGTCGGCGCAGGGTCTGCCGCTGGGCTGAGGCCCCGTCCGCCCGTTCCTGTCGTTCATCCGGACGGCCGTCGGGAACCGGTCGCACGCGCGACCGGTTTCCGCCCCTCGACCTGCGGGAACTGTCCGCTTCGAAGGCCTTCGCTCCCTAGGATGGACATGTGGACAGCTGGATCTGGTGGCTCCTGGCCGCCGCAGGGCTCGGCATACCGCTGGTGCTCACCGCGATGCCGGAGTTCGCCATGTTCGCGGTCGGGGCGCTGGCCGCCTCCGGCGTGGCCGCGCTGGGCGGGGGAGTGGTCCTCGAGACCGTGACCTTCGTCGCCGTCTCGGTCGCCCTGGTGGTCTTCGTCCGCCCGATCGCCTACCGGCAGCTCCGTAGCGGGCCGCAGGTCAAGATGGGCATCGAGGCGCTCCAGGGCGCCACCGCGGTCGTCGCGGAAACCGTCGACGGGGAGGGCGGGAGGATCAAGCTGAACGGCGAGATCTGGTCGGCCCGCGCGCTCCACCCGGGCCAGGTGTACCAGCCTGGACAACAGGTCGACGTCGTCGAAATCCAGGGCGCGACCGCCCTGGTCGTCTAGGGGAGAGTCCGTGGAACCCGTCCTTATCGTTTTGGTCGTCCTGGTCGTGGTGGCCTTCATCGCGCTGATCAAGACGATCCAGGTCATCCCGCAGGCCAGCGCCGCGATCGTGGAGCGCTTCGGCCGCTACACCCGGACGCTCAACGCAGGGCTGAACATCGTCGTCCCGTTCATCGACCGGGTCCGCAACCGGATCGACCTGCGCGAGCAGGTCGTGCCGTTCCCGCCGCAGCCGGTGATCACCCAGGACAACCTGGTCGTCAACATCGACACCGTCATCTACTACCAGGTGACCGACCCCAGGGCCGCGACGTACGAGGTCGCCAGCTACATCCAGGCGATCGAGCAGCTGACCGTCACCACGCTGCGCAACATCATCGGCTCGATGGACCTGGAGTCCACCCTGACCTCGCGCGAGGTCATCAACGCCGGTCTGCGCGGCGTCCTGGACGAGGCCACCGGCAAGTGGGGCATCCGGGTCAACCGCGTCGAGCTGAAGGCGATCGAGCCGCCGACCTCCATCCAGGACTCGATGGAGAAGCAGATGCGCGCCGACCGTGACAAGCGCGCCGCGATCCTCACCGCCGAAGGCCAGCGCCAGGCCCAGATCCTCAAGGCCGAGGGTGAGAAGCAGGCCGACGTGCTCCGCGCCGAGGGTGAGGCACAGGCCGCGGTCCTGCGCGCCGACGGTGAGGCGGCCGCGATCCGGACGGTCTTCGAGGCCATCCACGACGGCGACGCCGACCAGAAGCTGCTCGCCTACCAGTACCTCCAGACGCTGCCCGAGCTGGCCAAGGGCGACTCCAACAAGCTCTGGATCATCCCCAGCGAGGTCGGCGACGCGCTCAAGGGCCTCGGCGGCGCCTTCGGCGGCCTGACCGGCGGGATGAACGGTGGCGCGGTCGCGGCGCCCACCGTTCCGCAGGTGGCCCCGGCGGCCCCGGCGGCCCCGGCGGCCACCCAGGTGCCGCTGGACCCGGCCTCCGGCCCGCGGCCGGTGGACACCGAGAAGGGCGCCGCCCGTCCCCGGGTGGACCCGGCCCGGGAGTACCCGAAGATCGACCCGGAGTGACCGACCCGGAATGACCGGATCGGAGTGACCGAGCCGGAGTGGCCGGTCGGACCGAGTTCCGTCGAGGGCCCGCTGCCGAGAGGCGGCGGGCCCTCGGCCTTGTGCGGCGGCGGTGGAGCGCGCGCACGTTGTGAGGTGCGTCCCGAATCGTGGGCGGGTCTGGTAGAGCCGCGGGGCCGTCCGGCATGATCCCCTCGGACAGGACCGAGAGGAGAGGTGACCCATGACGCTCTGGGAGTCGATCGCCGTCCTGGTGGCCGGCGTCGGCGCCGGGATGATCAACGTCATCGTCGGCTCCGGCACCCTGATCACCTTCCCGGTCCTGCTCGCCGTGGGCCTCCCGCCGGTCACCGCCAACGTCTCCAACACCTTCGGCCTGGTCCCCGGCTCGCTCAGCGGCGTGATCGGGTACCGCCGCGAACTGGCCGACCAGGGCCGCCGGGTGCTGCGCCTGGGCACCGCCTCGCTGCTCGGCGGGCTGGTCGGCGCGCTGCTGCTGACCAGGCTGCCGAGCGGGGCCTTCGACGCGATCGTCCCGGTGCTGATCCTGCTCGCACTCGTGCTGGTGGTGATCCAGCCCCGGGTGGCCAAGGCCGTCGCCGCCCGCCGCCGCCCCGGCGGCGATCCGGACGGCAGTCCGGTCCTGCTGGTCGGGGTGTTCCTGACCGGCATCTACGGCGGCTACTTCGGCGCCGCGCAGGGTGTGCTGCTGATGGCCCTGATGGGCATGCTGCTCCAGGAGGACCTCCAGCGGATCAACGCGGTGAAGAACGCCCTGGCGATGATCGTCAACGCCGTCGCCGCGCTCTTCTTCCTCTTCACCTCGACGGTGAACTGGACCGCCGCCGGTCTGATCGCGGCGGGCTCGCTGGTCGGCGGCCTGGTCGGCGCCAAGGTCGGCCGCCGCCTCCCGCCGACGGCGCTGCGCGGGGTCATCGTGGTGGTCGGCCTCGTGGCCGTCGCCAAGCTGCTGTTGAGCTGAATGACCGTCAGGCCGTCGGGCCCGGCAGGGTGTCGGAGCATCGGAACGTCGGAACATCGGAACGTCGGAGGAGTACGCCATGGCCCTGGAGATGCGTGAGAGCTGCGAGCGCTGCGCGGTGTCGCTGACCGCGGACGGCGGCGCCTCGATATGTTCCTACGAGTGCACCTTCTGCCCGGACTGCACCGAGGCCATGGCCGGCGGCTGCCCCAACTGCGGCGGCGAGCTGGTGACCCGTCCGCGCCGGAAGGCCGCCTGACACCGGAACCCCGGACGTCCCGGAAACCCGGACGCGCCGGAACTCCGGCACCCCGGACCGACCATCCAGCAGGAGCGCGGCGATGAGCAGCAGGGCACGGCTGAACGAGGACGAGATCACGGCGGCCCTGGCGGCGCTGCCCCGGTGGACGCGGGAGGGCGACAGCATCGCCCGTACCGCCGACGCCCCGGACTTCCCGGCGGCGGTCCGGGTGGTCGTCGCCGTCGCCGAGCAGGCCGAGGCGCTCGACCACCACCCCGACATCGACATCCGCTGGCGCACCCTGCGCTTCGTCCTGTCCACCCACAGCGCCGGCGGCCTCACCGGGCTGGACTTCACCCTCGCCGCCCGGATCGACGAGGCCCTGCGCGCCGAGTCGGCCTCCTGACGCCGCCGCAGGACCGGCCGGCCCGGGACGGTACGGGCGAGGGCCCGGGCCGCGCCCCCGGGCGGGCGTGAGATGCTGACTGCCGCATCGGCAGGCGGGCGGGGCTCGGGAGGGACGGAACGGATGGCGCAGGAGCCCTTCGGAGACGCCCACGACCGGCAGCCGTGGCCGCCCCAGAGCCACCCGGACTGGCAGAGCGGTGGGTACGGCGGGTACGCCGAGCAGCAGCAGACAGCTCAGCAGGTGCCGCAGCAGCCGTCGCAGTGGCCGTCGCAGCAGGGCTACGGCTCGGCCGAGTACGGGCAGCAGCAGACGCAGTCCGGCCAGGGCGGTTACGGGCCCACCGGCTACGACCAGAGCGGGTACGACCAGGCCGGTTACGAGCAGAGCGGTGTCGGCCCGACCGGCTACGTCCAGGGCGGCTACGTCCAGGGCGGTTACGTCCAGGACCCGTACGGCGGCCAGGAGCAGTACCAGCCGTACCCGCAGTACCCGGACCACGCGCAGCCGCACCAGCCCTACGCGCCGTACGCGACCCCGCAGCAGCCCGCCGACGAGGGGCTGTACGTCCCGGCGGGGGCGGAGTACTCGGCGGACGGCTACGTGCACATCGAGGAGGCCGGGCCGGCGCCCGTCCCCGAGGAGCCCGCGGCGACCACTCCGGTGCGGACCCC
The DNA here is from genome assembly GCF_042896795.1 of Kitasatospora sp. NPDC001261. NCBI lineage: Bacteria > Bacillati > Actinomycetota > Actinomycetes > Kitasatosporales > Streptomycetaceae > Kitasatospora > Kitasatospora sp. NPDC001261. The sequence goes on along the minus strand of NZ_JBIAXP010000015.1, from coordinate 4,191 downwards.
CGAGCCGCAGGCCGAGCCGGCCCCGCGGTCGAGGGCCGCGGCCCGTCGAGGGGGCGGCGGCGGTTCCGGCACGGGTGAGGGCTCCGGCTCCTCGCTCTCCGCCAAGGCCCGGAAGGCCGCCGACGCGGTGCTGACCGGGGAGCACATGCCCAGCCGCAAGGCCCTGCTGGTGCGGACCGGCGCCGGGGTGGCCGCGCTGGGAGTGCTGGTGGCGGCCGGGCTGATGGTCGGCGCCGAGGGCGGCGGCAGCGCGGCGGCGAGCAGCGGCGGCGAGCCGGGCTTCGCGGTGGCGCACGACCGGGTGTGGGCCGCGCAGCCGGCCGCGGCCGGTCCGTCCGGGGGCGACGACACGCTGATCGGCGGCTGGCTGCTGGCCGACGCGGTGGTCCGGGCCGACGGCTCGGGGGTGCACGCGTACGACCGGGCGGGCGGCAAGGCGACCTGGTCGGTAGAGCCGCCGGCCGCCGGGGCCGTCCCGTGCGGGCTGTCGGCGGGGGTGAACCCGGCGGGCCTGGGCGCGGCCCTGTTCCGTCCGCAGGCCGATCCGAAGAGCCCCTGCACGCTGGTGGCCGCCGTGGACACCAAGACCGGCAAGACCGTCTGGACCAAGAGCCTCTCGGACGCCAAGGGCGCCTACTCGGCCCGGGTCGGCGTCACCGAGGACAAGGTGATCGCCGTCGGCGACGACCGGGTGCTGGCCTGGGAGTCCGCCGACGGGAAGGACGTCTGGCAGTACACCGGGCAGGGCAAGTTCTGCACCCTGTCCGGCGGCGTCAGCGGCAGGACCGTGCTCGTCGCCTCCTCCTGCGCCGACTCGACCCCCGCCGACCAGGCCGTCGCGCTGAACACCGCGGACGGCAAGGTCGGCTGGTGGCGGGGCCTGAACAACCAGCCGAAGACGGTGACCGTGCTGTCGGCCGAGCCGTCCGTGGTCCTCACCACCGGCGGGAAGCCCGAGGACGACCGGGTGTTCGCCTGGGGCGCGGGCGGCGACCCGGCCGCCGAGATCCCGGTGGCCGTCGACGGCGGCCGGCTGGACGTCGCCCACGGTACGTTTTCGGCCACTCCCGAGGTGTACTTCGAGGGCCGCACGATGGTCACCACCCTGGCCCCGCCGAACGGCGGCGGGCCGGTGGCCGCGGTCGGCTACGACCTGGACACCGGCAAGCAGCGCTGGAAGACGCCGACCGCCGCCAAGGGCGCCGTCCGGGCGGTCGGCATCGACGGCGGGTCGCTGGTGCTCGCCGCCGACGAACGCCGCGACCAGCCCGCCCGCCTCAGCCGGTTCCCGCTGGCGGGCGGCCGGGAGGCGACCGGGGGCAACTTCCCGGCCGGCACCGGCTCGCTGCTGATCTCCGGGCGGGTGCTCATCGGCGGCGGGCAGGTGGTCGTGGTGCCCGAGCACTCGACCAACTACGGCACGGCGGCGGGGTACCGGGCGAAGGACTGAGGCCCTCCGCCCGGGTTTCCGGCCTCCTTGCGCCTCCTCGCGCCGCCTTACGCCGCGGAGACGGGCCGGCCCGGTACGGCCGGCAGCCAGTCGGCGAGGTCCCGGACCTCCGAGCCGCGCAGACCGAGCGCCAGCATCAGGCTGGCCTGCGGCGTCGGCTCGAACGGGCGGCGCAGCAGCTTCATCCCGGCCTGCTCCGGCGTGCGGTCCGCCTTGTGCTGGTTGTCCTCCGCGCACGCGGCCACGGTGTTCATCCAGCTGTCGGCGCCACCGCGCGACCTGGGCTGGAGGTGGTCCACCGTGGTGGCCCGCCGGCCGCAGTACGCGCACAGGTGCCGGTCCCGTGCCAGGACGCCGCGCCGCGACCACGGAGCCTGTTGTCGGAACGGCACCCGTACGTACCGTTGCAGTCTGATCACCCGCGGCACCGGGACGGCAATGCCCGTCCCCCTGATCGAGCGCAGCGGATGCGCCTGCTCCACCACGGCCTTGTCCTGGAGCACCAGGACGACGGCGCGCTGGAGCGACACCGTCGTCAAGGGCTCGTAGCTCGCGTTCAGAACCAGCGTGTTGCGCACTCGGCACACCCTTCCCGCGGGCGTGCCACGGCGGCACGACCGTCTCCACACACGTCACTGCCGCCGCACGGCGGTGGAACCACTCTGAATGGGCCCGTAGCCGTCGAACAACGGAATTTCCGGTATCGGGGAGGGGCCCGGGACGGCGGACCGGCCGACCGGGAGGGGTGCCTCGGGGAAACTCGCTGGCCGGAACCGCGTAGGCTCTATCAGGCTGGAGTCGTACCGACCCGGAGCCCGACCGAACCGGGCCAGCACTGGTCGGACGCCCGATCGAAGGAGAAGCGTGACCGTGACGGACATCGTCGACGAGCTGCAGTGGCGCGGGCTGATCGCCCTTTCCACTGACGAGGACGCACTGCGCAAGGCGTTCGCGGACGGCCCGGTCACGTTCTATTGCGGCTTCGACCCGACGGCCCCCAGCCTGCACCTCGGCAACCTGGTGCAGATCCTCACCATGCGCCGCATCCAGCAGGCGGGGAACCTCCCGCTCGGGCTGGTCGGCGGCGCCACGGGCCTGATCGGCGACCCGAAGCCCACCGCCGAGCGCGTGCTCAACGACCCCGAGACGGTGGCCGGCTGGGTCGAACGCCTGCGCGGCCAGATCTCGCGCTTCCTCGACTTCGAGGGCCCGTACGCGGCGCGCATGGTCAACAACCTGGACTGGACGTCCGGGATGTCGGCGATCAGCCTGCTGCGTGACGTGGGCAAGTACTTCCGGGTCAACAACATGATCGCCAAGGAGGCCGTCGCCCGACGGCTCAACTCCGACGCGGGCATCAGCTACACCGAGTTCAGCTACCAGATCCTCCAGGGCATGGACTACCTGGAGCTGAACCGCCGCTACGGCTGCGCCCTGCAGACCGGCGGCAGCGACCAGTGGGGCAACCTGACCGCCGGCACGGACCTGATCCGCAAGGCCGACGGCAAGTCCGTCCACGCGCTGGCCACGCCGCTGATCGTCAAGGCCGACGGCACCAAGTTCGGCAAGACCGAGTCCGGCACGGTCTGGCTCGACCCCGAGCTGACCACCCCGTACGCCTTCTACCAGTTCTGGCTGAACGCGGACGACCGGGACGTCCCCACCTTCCTGCGGATCTTCAGCTTCCGCTCGAAGGAGGAGGTCGAGGAGCTGGAGCGCGAGACCACCGAGCGCCCGGCCGCCCGCCTCGCCCAGCGCGCCCTCGCCGAGGAGCTCACCACGCTGGTGCACGGCGCGGAGCAGTACGAGCGCGCGGTCGCCGCGTCCAAGGCGCTGTTCGGCCAGGGCGACCTCGCCGACCTGGAGGCCCCGACCCTGGCCGCCGCCCTGGCCGAGGTCCCGAAGGCCGAGGTGTCCGAGCTGCAGACGGTGGTCGACCTGCTGGTCGCCGTCGGGCTGTCGCCCAGCCGTTCGGCCGCCCGCCGGACGATCAAGGAGGGCGGTGCCTACCTCAACAACGTCAAGGTGACGGACGAGGAGGCGGTGCCGACCGAGGCCGACCTGCTGCACGGCCGCTGGCTGGTGCTGCGGCGCGGCAAGCGGAACCTGGCGGCGGCGGAGCTGGTCGCCGCCGGCTGACCGCCGGTCGACGGCCGGGCCGGTGGAGGCTGCCGGTTGAGGCTTGGCTGAAAGCACACCTGCTCTGAGCTGCGGCTTCGAGCCCCGAGGGCCGGATCTGGACAGATCCGGCCCTCGACGTTTGACGATGTCGTCCAGGTGGCCTAGTGTTGAACGAGTCGCTGGAGCGGCCACCCCACTCAGCAAGACCCACTCCCACTCTGATTCCCATGAAAATGGGTTCGTCGGCATTGCCGTCTACGGGTGAGTGTGAATTTCGAGTGACACTCGGAATGCGGTAATGTGGTGGACGTCGCGAAAAGCGGACCCGGCCAGTTCGGGAAATCGGATGAATGAAACTCCGGAAAACGGAGCGGAAAACGTCTGATAAGCTGGAAACACGAAAGAACGAAGCCCGGAGGGTCCGCTGGAAGGCGGTCCGAAGGAAGCGTCCGTTCCTTGAGAACTCAACAGCGTGCCAAAAGTCAACGCCAGATATGTTGACATCCCCGGCCTCGGTCATTGCGACTGGGGTTGGAGATTCCTTTTGAAACAAACACTAGCGAGGACGCAGTGCGCGGGGCCGCCCTATTCCGGTGGTTGCCGTGCCGCTCAACGCGGGT